>CALACD010000491.1 GCA_937890445.1 uncultured Acidimicrobiia bacterium
CCACGCCATCGTGGCATGACCGGCCTCGTGCGTGGCGATACGAAGCCGCTCGTCCTCCTCGTAGTCGACGTTCTGGGTCAGGCCCAGCTCCTCGGTGAGGCGGGCTCGATGCACATCGATCAGATCCATACGCTCGGCACCTCGACGCAAGGCCCAGATCAACGCTTCGTCGAACACGTGCTCGATGGAGACCGGGCTGTATCCCGACATGAGGGCCGACAAGGCGTCGAGCACCTCGGGATCCTCCAGCTCCGGGCTGTGGGCCCGTCGCTTGATGAAGAACTCCAACAGTTCCCGCCGGTCGGACAGGCCGGGTAGACCGAAGTGGACGATTCGATCGAAGCGTCCCGGGCGTAGCAGCGCCGGGTCCAGGTCGTCGGCCCGGTTGGTGGCCGCCAGGACCAGAACGTTGGCCGGCCGGGTGCGAGGCTTGCGCAATCGACGCTGCTCGGGCAGGAAGTTGTTTGCCAACTCGACGAAGGCACCCACCATTCGCTTGCCCCGAGTCGGCTCGTCGAACGATTGCAGTTGGATGAGCAGTTCGTTGACGACGCCGCTGATCCCCTCGCCCTTGCCTCCCATACCCTGGCGTGAACCGCCGATGGCATCGATCTCCTCGATGAAACCGATGGCACCACCCTCGCTTCGGGCCGCCTTGCGCAGGGCACGGAAGTAGCTGCGGAGCTTCCGATTGGTCTGGCCGTAGTACATCGACTGGAAGGCCGAGGAGGACACGAACAGGAAGGGCACGCCGGCCTCACGGGCCATGGCCTTGGCCATGTGGGTCTTGCCCGTACCCGGAGGACCTTCGAACAGCACACCCCGTCGGGGTTGGCCCCCCATCTGGCGTTCGAACGTCTCGTTGTGGAGGAAGAGTTCGAGGGTTCGCTCGATCTCCTCTCGAACGATCCCGGCACCCTTCACGCCGTCGAGATCGACGTCGATCTCCTCGGGGCGATACAGAACGTGGGGCGACTTCCCTGCTCCCAACATCGGGAACAGGAGCACGACGGCCAGCAAGCCCACGATGATCAGGGCTGGGCCGTACTGGGGATCGAGCCCTGGCAGCCCCGGGCGAATCGGGTTTCCGACCAGCAGCCGATACCCCATCCATGCAGCCAGTGCGGTCAGCCAGAGGGTGAGCCGCCAGAGGCGACGTTGACGACCTCGTTCCCGAGCCGCGGCGACATCGTTGGGTCGGAAGCCCACGGCGGCATCGACCCTGGTCATCATGTTCGCCGAACGGCTCGAAACCGCTGACGAGCCTTCGGATGTTCGATCGTTCTTCAACGGGTGCATTCCTCTGTTGGCCGGACAGCACGCTCCGCTCAGCGCGCTCGACTCCGATTGCACCACAGCGGACCGAACGCCACCAGGGCGGGGTCGCCCAGTCCCGCAGCTCCAGGGACTTCTGCCCAGTCCGCTCTCGCGGCGCGCCGCTCGGGGAAGTTCTAGGCCGACGGAAGGGTGCCGAATGTGCCGTACTGACCCTTGAAGAAGATCATCGGCTCACCGTCGCTGAGGACATCCAGGTGTTGAACCCGCCCGATGTACAGGTCGTGATCGCCGGCTTCCACCACCGAATCGACGTTGCAGTCGATGACTCCCAGGACACCGGGCAGCACCGGAGCATGGGTGCCGTGCGCCGGTGACCACGCCACACCACTGAACTTGTCCTCGGCCTTGGAGGCCATCAATCCGCACAGCTCGAGTTGGTCGGCACACAACACGTTGACGCAGAAGTGACCGGCTTCCTGGATGCCGGCGCCGCTTCCGGATCCCTTGCCGAGGAAGAATCCGACCAGGGGCGGATCGAGGGAGATCGAGACGAACGAGCCGATGGCGACGCCGAGAGGTCCCTGACTGCTGAGAGCGGTCACCACGGTGACACCGGTCGGGAAGTGGCCAAGGACGCGGCGAAAATCGCCGCCATCGATGATGGGGTGGTCAGTCATGGGCCAAGCATAGACGGCTAGGTACCCGATCGAAGTGAGAGCCCCTCCGACGCAGCAAGGACCTCGAGCCGGTCACCGACCCGTTGCTGCAACTCGGCCGTCACCCGCCGAATCCACGCGTCGTCGTGCGACGGATCATGATGGAACAGAACCAGGCGTCGAGCTCCGGAACGCAGCGCGACCTCGGCGGCGTAGTCCGGCGTCGAGTGACCCCACGTCGACTTGCCGGCGAATTCTTCCGCGTCGTACTGGGCATCGTGGATCAGCACGTCGACGTCGCGGCACAGCTCGACCACCGACTCGGGAACGTCGAGCGACCCGTCGGAGGGCTGTTGGTGATCACTCAGATAGGCAACCGACCCGCCTCCATCGTCGATCCGATACCCGTTGGTCGCGCCGACGTGGGCCACTTCCTGGACGGTCACGGTGGAGGTGCCGAACGTCAACGTGCCACGGCATTGCGCTCGGAAGATGATCGAGCCGGGCAGCTCGTCGAGACCGACCGGGAACAGCGGGGGACGAATGAAGGAACCTATCTCGTCGCCGAGTTCGCTCCCTGGCTGCTCCGGACCGACCACCGTGAGCTCGGCCCCGTCACTCAGGATGGGCAGGAAGAAGGGCAAACCCTGGAGATGATCCCAGTGCAGGTGCGTGAGGAGCGCAACGCCTTTGAAGGGACGGTCGTCGAACTCGGCCATCAGGTCACGACCCAGATAGCGAAGTCCGGTGCCGCAGTCGAGGATCAACGGGTCAGAACCGGCGTGACCACGAACCAGCACGCAGGAGGTGTTGCCGCCGACTCCACGAGTGGCATCGCACGAGCAGGGTGTCGAACCTCGAACTCCGTAGAAGGTGATGTCGAGCATGAGATGATGTTCCCCGCGGCTGGTCCCAAGGAGGGGTGGCCAGACCATAGACCGATCGGTCTCGCCACCGAAAGGGGTCGCCACCGACTCTCGGTGTGAATAAGGTCTCACACCATGAACCACGATTCGACTCCGCCCGCACTCCCTGACGGGCTGGTGGCCATCGTGAAGCGGGACTGCCCCACCTGCGAACTGGTTGCCCCGGTGCTCGGTGCCATCTCCGCCGCAGTGCCGTTGCGAGTCTACAGCCAGGACGACCCCACCTTCCCTCACGAGGTGGCCGACGTCATCGACGACACTGCGCTCTCGATGTCGTGGCACCATGACATCGAGACGGTTCCGACCCTGTTGCGCATCTCCGAGGGCATCGAGACAGGACGCATCGTCGGCTGGTCGCGCCGGCAATGGCAGGATTTCTGCGGCCTCGACGATCTGGGTCCGGATCTACCCGAAATGCGACCCGGCTGCGGCTCGCTCTCCGTCGATCCGACCTACGCCGACGCACTCGCGGTTCGATTCACCGGTTCACGAATGCAGTCCCGGCGCATCGAGTTGGCGCAACTGGAAGACGAGATCGAAGCCGGATTCGATCGAGGTTGGTCCGATGGGTTGCCGGTGGTTCCCCCCACCGAGGCGAGGGTCTTGCGCATGCTCGACGGGACTTCCCGTTCACCGGGCGACGTCGTCGCCATCATCCCTCCCAACCTGAACGAGGCAACCGTCGAACAGGTGGCAATCAACGCCGTGATGGCCGGCTGCAAGCCCGAATACCTTCCGGTGGTTCTCACGGCGGTCGAAGCCGCATGCTCGTCGGCGTTCAACATGCACGGCCTTCTGGCCACCACCTACTTTTCCGGACCTGTGATCGTCGTAAACGGTGCCATCACCGGACGCATCGGGATGAACAGTGGCGGAAACGCACTCGGACAAGGCAACCGAGCCAACCTGACCATCGGTCGCGCCCTACAACTCGTGGTCCGAAATCTGGGAGGCGGACGCCCGGGCGAGGTCGACATGTCGGCGCTCGGGTCACCGGGCAAGTTGGCCTTCTGCTTCGCCGAGCGCGAGACGGACTCACCCTTCGGCCCGCTGGCTTCCGACGGCGGCGTGGCCGACGGCGCCGATGCCCTCACCTTGTTCGCCGGTCAAGGACCGACCCCCATCATCGATCAGCTGTCTCGCACACCCGAATCGCTCGTCCGGTCCTTCGCCGCGGTGCTCCGATCGGTCGGGCACCCCAAACTGGCCCACGGGTTCGATGCGCTCCTGATCGTGTGCCCCGAACACGGGCGGATCCTCCGCGAGGCCGGGTGGGACAAGGATCGCCTCCGGAGCGAACTGTCGGACCTGTTGATGATGGACACCGATCCTCTCGTGCGCGGTGTCGACGGCATCGACGAAGGACTCCCGTCGCGCCTTGCCGGCAAACGCCTGCCGAAGTTTCGCGACGGCGGACTGCTCATCGCCCACGCCGGAGGAGACGCCGGCATGTTCTCGGCGGTGCTGACGGGTTGGGTCGGCGGCCACATGGGGAGCGACCCGGTGACCGCCGTGATCGAACCCTGGCGCTGACCCCGTAGGCTCGACTGCAGAACTGCCTGCAGTGATGCGCCTCGGCCTGTGCCATGATGGTGCCGAGGAGGACCAGTATGACTGCAACCACATCTCCAGGTCTGGCCACAGGATCCAACCTGATCGTTCTCGATCCGACGGCCGGCAAGGTGGCTGAATCGGTCGAGCGAGCACCCCGCCTGACATCGCTCGACGGCAAGGTGGTCGGCCTGCTCGACATCTCCAAGCCACGGGGCGACAAGTTCCTCGACCGACTCGAGGAACGGTTGACCGAACGCGGCGCTTCGGTGCTTCGCTTCGCCAAGCCGACCTTCACCAAACCGGCACCTGTCGATCTCCGACACGAGATCGCCACCTCGTGTGATGCAGTGATCGAAGCGCTCGCTGATTGAGGCAGTTGCACGTCGTGCAGTGTGCACGACATCACCGATCTCGAGCGACGAGGCATCCCCGGCGTGTTCGTGGCCAGCAGTGTGTTCACCGACGCTGCCCAGAAACAAGGTGAAGCCCTCGGCTTCCAGCCGGAGCGTCACTTCGTCGCACATCCCATCCAGGATCGAACCGACGACGAGATGTCGGCTCTGGCCGACAAGGCCATCGACGCGTTGATCCAGAAGCTCACCGGGAGCTGACGCTGGCCGAGCCATTCAAGTCACGGGCCGACAAGCGCGAGCTCACGGTTCGGCATCGCCGCCACCTGGCCGAAGTACTCGCGTCGCTCGAGGAGTGGCAGTGGGACGAGCCGTCGCGGTGTGAGGGTTGGCGCGTCCGGGATGTCGTCGGACATCTTCTGACGCCCGCATTGTCCTCCAGCATGAACACCATGATCAGCGCCGTGACCAATGGTGGATTCCGAAAGTCGACGAACAACAAGGCCATCGAGTTCGGATCACAGCCACCTGGGGAACTGGTTCGGTTGTTACGGCACCACGCCGACGACATCTGGGCCCCGCCCTCCCAGGGGCCGGCTGCACCGCTGACCGATGTGCTCGTGCACACCCAGGACATCGTTCGACCGCTCGGCATCGAGGTCGTCGTGGCCCCTGCCGAGGTCGATCCGGCACTCACGTTCTGCGTGAGCCCGAAGTCGAACCAGCTCTTCGTTCACCAACGGCGCCTGAAGGGACTCCGCCTGGAGCCCAACGATCTGAAGTGGAAGTTCGGCAAGGGAGAGCTGCTCGAAGGATCATCGATGGAGGTCCTGCTCGCCATCCTGGGCCGACGGGATTCGCTGCCACACCTGACCGGGCCCGGCGTCGAGGTATTGGCGGCCCGGATCTGACGATCCTCGACCGTCGTCACCCCGGCAACCGATACCCGTCGACCGAGCACTCGACCAGACCATCGTCCACCAGCGTGGCTGCGACGCGACGAGCCCGCAGGCCGTCATCGGGCCAACCCATCACAACGGCGAGGTCGTCGGGAG
This sequence comes from uncultured Acidimicrobiia bacterium, assembly GCA_937890445.1. Classification (GTDB taxonomy): domain Bacteria; phylum Actinomycetota; class Acidimicrobiia; order Acidimicrobiales; family SZUA-35; genus JAHECQ01. Next base: position 5,820 of record CALACD010000491.1, read on the forward strand.
CGACCGGGCCTCGACCGAGGGCCGCGACCAAGCGCCCCCGGCCCTGACGATCCGAGCCGTCGAACCTCGATTGGCGACCCGACACCCCAGCCGATCCGGTCGCCGGGTCGGGATCAGGCCGCCCGGACCGGTACCACCCACAGCCGGACCGAAACGGACAGGCCGGACACTTCGGATCCCGAGGCCGGCACAGCGTGGCACCGACATCGAACAGCAGCTGGTTCCATCGCCACCCCTCGCCAGGAGGAACTGCAGCATCCGCGAGCTGCTGCGCAGTCCGGGCGCTCAATCGGGCATTCGCTGTTCGGGCCAGGATGCGGGCAACGTTGGTGTCCACCACCCCATCGTCGCGACAGAACGCGAACACCCGAACGGCACGTGCCGTATAGGGACCGATGCCAGGTAGCGACAGGAGGTCTCCCAGGTCGTCGGGAACGCGACCATCGTGGTCTTCGACGATGACCGATGCAGCCCGATGGAGATTGATGGCGCGCCGGTTGTAGCCGAGGCCCGCCCACGCACCGATCACTTCGGCTGGCGAAGCCTGTGCGCAACGGGCCGGGGTCGGGAACTGTTCGAGGAACTCGGGCCACCGAACCAACACCCTTGCCACCTGGGTCTGTTGCAGCATCAGCTCGGACACCAGGATCGACCAGCCGTCCCGAGTTCGACGCCATGGCAGATCCCGTTCGTGGTCGGCGAACCAGTCCAGGGCCGCCTCGACGAGCGCCCCGTCGGCCAACGGACCCACCTCCGGTTCACGATCGAGCTGCCCAGGGCCGGCCATTGGACAACGCTACCGTTGCCCAATGGAACGACTCCCCGACCCTGTCCCCGATCGACTCTCGATCGGAGACCGTTTCCCCGACATCGACCTGGTCGATCACCGCGGGCGAGTCTGGAACCCGGCCGATCGACAAGGACGACCACTGGTTGCCATCTTCCACCGCCACCTGGCCTGACTGCCCTGTCAGGCTCACGTCGCCGCCGTGTGCGAGCGACTCGACGAGTTCGATGCCATCGACCGGACCGAGGTCGTTGTCGTGACCTTCACCCGAGCCCGGAACCTGCGTGGCTATCAGCGACGCTTCGCCGAACCACTGTTCGTGGTGAGTGACGAGTCGTTGGTGCTCTACCGAGCGCTCGGTTTCGGCCGGGGCTCGGTGGCGCGGGTCTGGGGTCCTCGGGCGGCCAAGAAGTACGTCCAACTGCTACGGCAGGGCAAGCAGTTGGAGCGACCCAAGAATCGCGAGGACACCCTTCAACTCGGCGGCAACGTGGTGATCGACGCCGAGGGCCGCCTGCGCTGGATCTATCCGGGCGAGGGACCCGACGATCGACCCACGGTGGACATGCTGCTCGAAGCGCTGCGAACCCCACCGCCGATCCCCGACCGAACGAATCCCCGTCGGATGTGAGCGCGGGCTCGGTCGTCACGTACGATCCGGAATATGACGATGCCCGATCTACAAGACGCCGCCGCCGCTCTCGAAGTCGCAGCGGGAATCATCCGGGGTGCGACCCGTCACCTGAAGGAGACGAGCTCGGTCGATGCCGATCAAGTCCTGGCCTATGACCTGGCCCATGCTGCGGCCGCAGTCGAGACGGCCCGCGGCATGCTCGACTACGGCAGCAAGGGTGAACTCGAGGCCAAACTCACCTGCGTGTTCATCGCCGACGCCGTGGCCGATCTGGCGGCCAAGATCTGGGGTCGTGAGGCCCAGTGGGCGACCACGCCGAACGCGCTCGATCCCACCCGCTCCTTCGTCAGCGCCTGGAGAGATCCGGCCACCTTGGCCGAGATGGCCTTTCAGGAAGGGCCCCTCCATCTGGACGACGAGTTCGAACTGGTCCGCGACACCTTCCGTCGATTCGGCGAGGAACAGATCGCACCTCACGCCGAGCACATCCATCGCGACAACAGCGACATTCCCGAGAGCATCATCAGCGGTCTCGCCGAAATGGGCGTCTTCGGACTGTCGATCCCCGAGGAGTACGGCGGATTCGCGACCGGCGGCGAGTCCGACTACTACGGCATGGTCATCGCGACGGAAGAACTTTCCCGGGCCTCGCTGGGAGCGGGTGGTTCGCTGATCACCCGACCCGAAATCCTGGCCCGGGCCCTCGAAGCCGGGGGCACCGAGGAACAGAAGCAGACCTGGCTGCCGCGCCTCGCCATGGGTGAGGTGATGAACGCGGTGGCCGTCACGGAGCCCGATTTCGGGTCCGACGTCGCTGGCGTCAAGGTCACCGCCGTCAAGGGCGACGACGGAGCGGGCAACGAAGGCTGGTTGGTCAACGGGGTCAAGACGTGGTGCACGTTCGCCGGTCGAGCCGACATCCTGATGCTGCTGGCCCGCACCGAGGCCGATCGGAGCCTCGGCCACCGTGGGCTGTCCATCTTCATCGTTCCCAAGGAGCGAGGCGACGGCCACGGGTTCACCCAGACCCAGTCGGGAGGCGGCAAGCTCGAAGCCCGCCCCATCGACACCATCGGCTATCGGGGTATGCATTCCTACGAGATCGCCTTCGACAATTTCTTCGTGCCCGCCGACAACCTGATCGGGCTCGCCGAGGGCCAGGGTCGAGGTTTCTACTACCAGATGGCCGGCTTCGAGAACGGCCGACTACAGACTGCGGCCAGGGCCGTCGGCGTCATGCAGGCCGCCTACGATGCCGCCGTCCAGTACGCCCAGGACCGCGTGGTGTTCGGTGCCCCGATCGCCGAGTACCAACTGACCCAGGCCAAGCTGACCCGCATGGCCGCCATCATCCAGGCCTCCCGCCAGTTCAGCTACTCGGTGGGCCGGATGATGGCCAAGGGCGAGGGAAAGATGGAAGCCTCGATGATCAAGGCCTATGTCTGCAAGGCGGCCGAATGGGTCACCCGTGAAGCCATGCAGATCCACGGCGGCATGGGGTATGCCGAGGAGTACGACGTGAGTCGCTACTTCGTCGATGCCCGTGTGCTCAGCATCTTCGAGGGCGCCGACGAGACGCTTTGCCTCAAGGTGATTGCGCGAACGCTGGTCGCCGACGTCGACTGAGCGGACGATTCAGACTCCATCGAGCGTTCGGTTCGCAGAAGCTGCGTGCATCCGCAAAGATGCCTCACCATGACTGATCGAATGCCTGCACTGTCCCTCGCCAGCGTTGCCGGTCGCCGTCAGGCGACCGCCGAATTGGCGGGCGAAATCGAAGCCCGAGGTTTCTCGGGCATCTATTGTCCGAGCCTCGGCGATGCCATGGGCCTGTGCCTGTCGATCGCGGCCAATACCAAGACACTCCATTTCGGCACATCGGTACAACCCATCTACCTGCAGCACCCGATCACCCTGGCCAACCAGGCGGCGTACCTGCACGAGATGTCCCAGGGTCGATTTCATCTCGGCATCGGCGTGACCCACGGACCGGTCATCAACCGATTGGGTGTCCAGACCGGCAAGCCGCTGTCCGATATTCGCGACTACGTCACCGAGATGCAGGCCGCCGGCGAGGCACAGGGCGGACTTCCTCCCGTGACGCTGGCAACCTTGCGGGACAAGATGGTGGGGCTGGCGTCGGAGATCGCCGAAGGTGCGGTGTGGGCCAATGCGTCTCGTTCACGCATGGCGCACTCGTTGGCCCTGATCTCCGAAGAGAAGAAGGACGCCGGCTTCTACATCGGCAACATGATCCCGACGGTCATCGATGACGACCTCACAGCAGCCCGCAATCGCAACCGTGCAACCCTCAAGGGCTACGTTGCGCTGCCCAACTACCGAAACTACTGGAAGGCCGCTGGCTACGAGGAAGAGATGACCGCGGTCGAGAATGCCATCAAGGCCAAGGACAGCGATGGCGTCCTTGCAGCCATGACCGACGCCTGGTTGGACGACTGCACGCTGTCGGGCCCCGTGGGGCGTATCCGTGAGGAAACCGAAGCCTGGTTCGAAGCGGGCGTCACCACCCCGATCCTGGTCCCGTCGTCGGCCAGCGGCGGCCAGATGAAGGCGTTCGAGGAAATGTTCGCGGCCTGGTCGGCCTGACTCTTTTGGCGTTGGCGGCCGCCGCCGGCGAACGTCGCCAACGCCAGAAGGATCAGATCCCGAGTTGTCGACTGGCGAGATCGCGCATGATTTCTTCGGAACCACCACCGATGGCTTGGACCCGAACCTCGCGGTACAGGCGCTCGACGGTGTCGCCCCGCAGGTAACTGGCACCGCCCAGGATCTGGGCCGCTTCCCGAGCACACAATTCATAGGTCACGGTGGCCCCCACCTTGGCCTCGGCAATCTCGGCGACCGGGTCGTCGCCCTGATTGAGCCGCCACGACAGCAGCTCGAGCCAAGCCTGATGGGCATTGATCGCCCGGTCCATCTCGACCAACTTGTGGCGAATGACCTGGTGATCGGCCAGTCGCCTACCGAACGTCTCACGCTCTCGAGCCCAGGCCAGCGCCTCGTTGTAGCACACCCGGGAGAACGCGACCGACTGCACCGCCAGGTCCATTCGCTCGGCGTTGAAGTTGTTGACGATCATGGAGAATCCGGCGTTCTCCTCCCCCAGCAGGTAGCGCTCGGGCACCCGGACGTCGTCGAAGTACAGCGTCGCCGTGTCAGAGGCCAGCCAACCCATCTTGTCCAACTTGGTGCGAGCCACGCCCGGCGCATCGCCGGGAATGACGATCATCGAGATGCCGGCGGGACCATCGGGACCGGTTCGGACGGCCGCCGTGAAATAGTCGGCCCGCATTCCCGAGGTGATGAACGTCTTCGATCCGTTGATGACGTAGTCGCCGCCGTCCTTGCGGGCCGTGGTCTTGATACGAGCGACATCGGAGCCACCCGACGGTTCCGTGATGGCCAAGGCCCCGATCTTCTCCCCGGTCTGACAAGGGGCGATGACCTCGGCCTTGATGTCGGAGGACCCGAACTTCTGGATGGGTGGTAGCCCGATGTAGTTCGAGAACAGGGCCGCGACGACACCGCCCGAACCGGACATGCAGAGCTCTTCCATCAACACCAGCCGCATCAGCGCGTCACGCTGACCGTGGCCGCCGTACTCGGCCTCGAAACCGTCGCCGAACAATCCGATGTCGCCCGCCTTGCGGTACAGGTCACGGGGGACCTCGCCGGCAAGGTCCCATTCGTGGACGTTGGGGGTGATCTCCTTGGCCGTGAACTGGCGAACGACCTGTCGATAGCTCTCGTGATCGTCGTTGTAGAAGGGGCTGGACGGCTGCGTCATGACGCAGATCATGGCACGGAACCTCGGTCGGCCGGGGATCGACCAAACGGCGTACGGGGGCGATCGCAGGCGGTCGGGGCCAGCTAGCGCAGTTCGCGAAGCAGTTCCTGTGCAAACGGACAGTCCGGGGCAGCCAATTCGGTGGGCAGACGCACACCGTCCTTGGTCACGACCCGGTCGACCAGTCCCAGCGAGAGAACCTCGTTGGGGGCGAGGAAGGCCGGCACGTCCGGATCCGTCGTGCGCTCGGCAACGGCTTGCCAGTACGGCTCGGGTAGATGACGACCGACACCGGCGACCAGCCAGACCGGCACACCGACCGCTCTGGCCACTGCAGCCGCCGGCACGCTGCCGACATCGACCAACGCAGCAGCAGGGCCCATGGCGGCCGCCTCGACGACGACCAGACTCGATTCCTCGACCGCGCCGGCCACGTGTGCCGGGTCGACATCCTCGACCACGACATCGGCCCGCTCGAGACGACGGACCACCGAATGACCCTGCCCTTCGATGTCGAGCACCAACACCGACACGTCACCTCGACGCGGAAGTGCCGAAACCGTCAGATCGGGCCAACCGGAGATCAGGACGCGACTGTCGTCGGGAAGGGCGTGGGCCAGCTGACGGCTCGTCTGATCGTCCGCCAGCTCAGCGATGATTCGTCGAGCTTCGAGCCGAACGTCGGCCGCCGTGACCATCCGAGCCGACATCCACCACAGCGGCCCGACCGCTGGTTGACGGGTCAACAGTCGACGACAGGCCGTCACCATTCCCGGTGGATCGTTGCCGAACACGCTCAAGGCCGAGGCAGCCTCTTGGACCAGGAGATTGGCGTCGGCGCCCGAGGCACGAGCGACGTATCTGAGCTGCTCGATCGGGTGCACGGCATGACCCTAGCGAAACTTTCCGACAGACAACTGGTCGGAAAGTTCGGAGTCGGGCCAAAGGTGCGCTAACCTCGCCCGCCGTGGCTTCCGCTTCCACAGACATCGTTCTCGACTCGATCCAGGGCAAGGGTTACCCGGTCCGCGACTGGTTGACCTCGTACCCCTTGCTCATGGTCGCGATCGATCCTTACACCCATGAGAGCGCCTGGATTCTCGAGACCGCCGGCCAGTTCCTGAGGCACTACAAACCAGCCGACATTCGTGTTGCCTGGCTCGTTGCCGCCGACGACGAGGGATGCCGTTCGTTCCTCGGTCCCTGGGCCGACGAGTTCCTGACCTTCGCCGACCCGGAGCGATCGGCGATTCTCGGGTTCGGACTCGAACGCCTCCCGTCTCTGCTGCACATCCGCAACGATGGTGCAGTGCAGGCAGCGAACGGCTGGGATCCCTCGGCCTGGCGAGCGGTGGCAGAGACGTTGGCCGTGAACCTGTCATGGAGCCGCCCCATGTTGCCCAAACCCGGAGACCCGGTCCCCTATCCAGGCACACCGGCCCAGGGTTGATCGAGGTCGATCGTGGCTGAGCGTCGGCTCAACCGCATGATCCGCCAGGTTCGCAACTGGCGGTCGAACGAACCACGCGACGAGCTGCGTCTGGCCAACGGTCTCGACGATGCCGGACTACGCCAACTGCGACGCGTCATCGACGAGACCATCGAGGGGCGCGGAGGCGAGTTGGCGGCCCGACGCCGCGCCTCGGCCATTGGATCTGCCTTTCTCGACCTCGACGACGCCGGACGCCACCGCTTCTTCGAACTCTTGGCCGATGACTACGACCACGACGATGACGAGGTCGATCACGCCATCGCCGCCGTGGTCCGTTCCTCGGACCCCGACAGTCGCCGAAAGGCCGAACAGATCCTTCGTCAGACGCTCCTACCGCGTCGCGAGCGACTGCTGCGCCGGTTCGTAGGCATCGATGGTGGCCTGCCCTTCCTGATCGACCTCCGGGAGGAACTCCTCCCGATTCGGGGCGAGAGCACCTCCCTGAGGGCCCTCGACGACGACTTGAGGAACATTCTCAGCACCTGGTTCGACGTAGCCATGCTCCGGCTCGAGCGGTTGGACTGGTCCACACCGGCATCGATTCTGGAGAAACTGATCGAGTACGAGGCGGTGCACGCCATCGAATCGTGGGACGATCTCCGAGGCCGACTGGGCACGGGCAGGCGGTGCTATGGCTACTTCCACCCTGCGATGACCGACGAGCCGCTCATCTTCGTGGAGATCGCTCTGACGAGAGGAATCAGCAGCGAACTGCCCTTGCTTCTCGACCACGACGCCGATCGCATCGACCCGACCTTGGCCGACACGGCGATCTTCTATTCGATCTCGAATTGCCAGGCCGGACTGGCCGGCGTGCCGTTGGGAGACTTCCTCATCAAGCGGGTGGTCGAGGAACTGACCAACGACCTCGGAAATCTGACGACGTTCGCCACCCTCAGCCCCATCCCGGGATTCCGGATCTGGCTCCGTCAGCAACTCGAACGCGACGACCTACTGCACGCCACCGAAATTGCCGCCATCGCCGAGGGCGACCCACTGCTGGCCTTGGCCCGCCTCGACGAACTGACCCTCGGACCAGCCCCGACCTCGTCGAAGGATCTCGAGCCCTTCCGACCGGCGTTGCTCCGTCTGGCCGCCCACTACCTCACCGTGGAACGTCGAGGAAGCCGAGCGGCGGACCCAGTCGCCCACTTCCACCTGTCCAACGGCGCCCGCGTCGAACGCATCAACTGGTGGGCCAATCCCGGCCAAGCGGGCTGGGAACGTGGCCTGGGAATG
>CALACD010000492.1 GCA_937890445.1 uncultured Acidimicrobiia bacterium
CAAAGCAGCATCCCTACCGACGGGTAGATCACCTCGCCGTCGACACCGTCCTTCTTCTGGGCATCGACCCGGTACTCGGGGTCCCAACCGGCCCGATGCAGTTCCTCGAACGGCACACCCTTCATCTTCAGGTCGGCCGACGGTTTGCCGGCGGCGGAATGCAATCCGAGACGGATGGCTGCGTTCATGCCGGGCACATGGAAGGTGGCGCCATCGGGTTGCTCGTCGGTCAGGAATGGCGCCCTGTCCTTGAACGCCGGGTCGATACTGTCGTAGGCCCACGCCGGTTCGGTGATGTGTGAGTCGGCCGAGATGATCGGCGTGTCGATCACCTTCGGTGCGCTCTCGATGCGATGGTCGATTGCCAGTGCCATGGTGTGTCCCCCAGGAATCCCGTGCGGTGGTGTTGATCCAGTTCACTCGGTTCCCGGTCGCGGCGCCAACTCTGCTCTCGACTGTTCGGCTGGCGAGGCTGCTCGCCGGCTCATCTTGCGTTGCATGGTTTGGGCCAGACGAGGAGCCTCGCCCGACGTTGACCAGGGGCACACGGCGATGCAGATACCGCAGCCGTGACTGACGGCGAAGTACGGCAGACAACGGTCGAAGTCGACGGCCCACTTGGTCGTTCCCCGGACCAGACGTCGTTCGGGGGCAATGGCGTCGGGCGGACAGGCGTCGGTGCAGATGCGGCAGCCGACGCAGAAGTCGTCGGCACCGAAAACGTCGGGCGACCCGGCGAGCAACGGGGCATCGGTCAGCACGGCAGCCAATCGGAACGACGATCCGAGCTGCCGGTTGATGATCGAACCATGCTTGCCCAGCTCGCCCAGCCCGGCAGCGATCGCAGCCGGAACCATCTGAAGGGGGCCGGCGCCCGGTCCGCCATGACCCTCGGCCACGTACCCTCGGCCTCGGATCAAGTCGGCCAGCGCCCGGGCCGCCGCCGTTCCTCGGTTGTACTGACGATGTACCTCCATGGCCGATGTATGTTCTGGCGCCGTCGCCAGTTGTTCGTGATCCATGGCGACGCCGAGCATCACGACGAACGGCAGGGATGAAGACCGGCCGTCGAAGAACCAGTTGGGCTCCGGTCGAGCGACACCGATCAACTCGACCTCGTGGCCATCGAGGCCGGAGGCGAACGTCGTGATGTCGTCCATCCATTGTTCGGGGGACCGCTCGAGCTTCTGGGTCGCGACGGTGACCGGCTCATGCCGGTCGTCGGGTCGAAGCACCGAACGGAGATCGGGGTGTTCGAGGAACTGCCTGGTCATGCGCTCCTGGACCGGGCCGTGGGCCAGCTGCTTCGGATTGGCCCACATCACCAGGGTCGGCGGGCGGTCCACTGTTTCGTCCCAGCCGTTCAGTGCGTTGCCGGAGACGTCGCCCATCAGCTCGACCACGTCGGTCGGAGGTTGCCACACGGGAGTTCTGCGGTGCATCGATCGGGGCGTGCGTTGGCTGCTCATCATGGAAGTCTCACCTCTGACGTTCGTTCGCGGTAGTTCTATGCTGTCGCCGTGACAGGCGACAGCAAGCCAGAGGCCCCGCTGCGGACCGCAGCCACGATTGCGGAATGGATCGAACGCTTCGCCGACACCGAGCGGATCGCCATCCGTTTCGAGGGCGACGACATCACCTATCGGCAGCTGCATCGGCGAATCGGGGCCACGGCCGCTTCGCTCGTCGGCCACGGAGTCTCGGCCGGCGATCGGGTGGCGTTCTGCGGATTGAACCGGGTAGAGCTCTTTGAATCACTGTTCGCCTGCGCCCACCTCGGGGTGATGTTCCTTCCCTTGAACAACCGTCTCACGGTCACCGAACTGGCCGACCAGATCGAGGACAGCGAACCACGCGTGTTGCTCACCACCGACAGCTTCCATGCTTCCCTCGTCGAGGCCGCTCGCGGACGCACGGTTCGCGATCTCGATGCGGATCCGTTCCCGGACGCCGCACCGCCACCCGTCGGCGGTTCCATGGCGGCTCCCTGTCTGATGATGTACACGTCGGGAACCACCGGTCGGCCCAAAGGAGCGGTGCTGACCCAGGATGCCATTGCCCACACGGTGGCCAACAGTCTCGATCACCAAGGACTCGGTGCGGATGATCGGGTGATCGCGCCGCTGCCGACGTTCCACGTCGGTGGGTTGAACATTCAATCGCTGCCGACCCTCTCGGTCGGCGGTCAGGTGCTTCTGCAACGGCGCTTCGAACCCGGTGATGTCCTCGACCTGATCGACCGGTACCGCCCGACCCAGACGCTGCTCGTCCCTGCCATGCTCCAGGCGGTCGCCGGTCACCCCAGGTTCGCAACCACAGACTTGAGCTCTCTGGTTGGCATCAACACCGGATCTTCGATCGTTCCGTTGCACGTGATGCAGCCGTTCTTCGACCGTGGTGTGCCGGTCGGGCAGGTCTACGGCGCCACCGAGACGGGCCCGACCTCGGTGGTGCTGCGCTATGACGAGGCCGCGGAGAGACCACACTCGTGTGGACGACCCTCGCCCCACACCCAGGTTCGTATCGTCGACAACGAGGGTGTGGACGTCGGCGTCGGCGTGGACGGTGAGCTGCTGGTGAAGGGGCCCAACCTGTTCTCGTCCTATTGGAACAATCCGGTCGCGACCGATGCGGCCTTCATCGATGGCTGGTATCGCACCGGTGACGTCGGCCACTGCGACGCCGACGGGTACATCGTCATCTCGGACCGCTTGGGGGACATGGTCATCTCGGGAGGTGAGAACGTCTATCCCGCCGAGGTGGAGCGCGTGTTGGGCGACCATCCGGCCATCGCCGAGATCGCCGTCGTCGGGCGGCCCGACCCGAACTGGGGAGAAACGGTGGTCGCCGTCGCCGTGCTCCGCGATGGCGCCACCCTCTCGCTGGAAGAACTCCGAACCTGGTCCGATTCTCGTCTGGCACGGTTCAAGCAGCCTCGATCCCTCGAGTTGGTCGATGCGCTTCCGCGTACCGCGCTCGGAAAGGTCCGAAAGAACGTGGTTCGCCAACAGCTCTAGCTCGAGCCACCCCGCCCCGGCCCGAGCGGCCTCAGCCTCGGAGCACCCGGCCGGCGAGCGCTCCCTGATGCTGGCCGTCGCGCATGAACACCTCGCCGTTCACCAGGGTGAGGTCGTAGCCGCTGGCCTTCTGGATCCAACGCCCAGCTCCGTTCGGGAAGTCGTAGACGTACTCCGGGGCGTGCAGGTCCAGGCCATCCAGGTCGATGACGTTGACATCGGCAAAGGCACCGACCTCGAGTCGACCACGGTCGGCGAAACCGAACAGGTCGGCTCCTTCGGACGTCAGCATCTTGATGCCTTCCTCGACGCTCCAGGTGTTGCTGTCTCGAACCCAGCGAGTGAGGAAGTACGTCGATTGGCTGGCGTCCTGGATCTGTCCACAGTGGGCACCCGCGTCGCCGATGCCCAGAATGACGCTCGGATCCTTGATCTTGGCCTCGATGGCGTCGAAGTCGAAGTTCAGGAACGGGTAGTTCCACAGTCCCCGAGCATCGGTCTCGATGGCCATGTCCAGGAAGGCCTCGGCCGGCGACACGCCCCGACGCTCGGCATGGGCAGCCAGGGTCTCCGCTGGATCGGGCTCGTAGTCGACCCGCCCCTCGTCGAGGCGGTAGACGCCGGTGAGGTCGAGCTTGCTCGGCGTCGCCTCGGCGTCGGCGATCAGTTGGGCCTTGAACACCGGGTCGGTCAGGCGTTCCAACTTCTCGGGGTAGGTCAGTTCTCGCAGAGCACGCCATGCCCCACTGCAGTTGTCGAAGGGGGTCCGATTGGCCAGGCCGAAGAGCACGCCGATTCCACGTGTCGTTGTCTGAGGCCGGATGTCGGCCCCGGCGGCATTGGCCTCGGCAACCAACTCGAGCCAGTACTGCCACGCCGTGGGATCCGAACGATTCTGCACGAAACCGAAGGTGACGGGGCGGCCGGTACGAATCGAGAGCTCGCGCATCCAGGCCACCTCCCGTTCGATGACGGATCGGTCGGCTTCGCCGACCATCCCGTGAACCTGGCGGTCGTTGTCGACCGCGCATTCGAACACTCCCTTGCCGAGCCGACCCATGACCTCCCCGATGGCGAGCAGTTCCTCGGGGGCCGCCCAGGTGCCGGGAACCTCACGGCCGTCAGGGGTCTGGTGCAAATAGGTCCGC
>CALACD010000493.1 GCA_937890445.1 uncultured Acidimicrobiia bacterium
CTCGACATTCCATCGAAGCCCCGCTTCGGCGGCTTCGGCTCGCAGAATCCTGACACCGTCCTCCAACTCCGGAAGGAACAGGTACGAGTAGTCGTACAACGCTCGGGCCTCGCGGGGATCCAGCGTGGTGAGCACGCCCGTCGGGTCGAGGTCGACCATTCGTTCGACGAGACGTTGCACAGCAGCTTCCGGTGTGGCAGCGCCGACCGGGGTCGGGCCGGCACCGAGAACGGGTGCCGGTCGACCAAGGTCGGTGCGGGCAGCCTCGGCAATCGAGTAGTACAGGCTCACGTACCAGCTGCCGTCTTCTTCGACGATAGCGAGCCGGAGGCCACGGTCGGCCAACGGTTCGGGTTCGACATCCATCTCGTCGGCGCCAACCGTGACCGATCCGAACGAGAGATCCTGCACGCCACGAACGGAGATGGTGCCATCGACGGGTTCGACGATCGAGAGTCCGGTCGAGATCGACGTCTCGGCCAGTGCGAGGCCCTCGATCACGACGTCGAGGTCGTCGACTCGACCAAGATCGACGTCGCTGTCGAACATCTGCAGCCGTTCGAGCTCGGAGAAGATGGCCAACGACGGTTCGACCAGGCTCTCGCGCTCTGAGGGCAGCATCACCTCGGTCATGCCGAGAACGTCCTCGTTCTCGACGGCAACGAAGAACTCCTGGGCTGCCTCCATCGGTGTCTGGGGTCCTGCCGGCTCACTCAGGGCTCGATCGACCGCGACATAGCCGGCGCCGGCCACGGCCACGGTGGCGACCACGAGGCCCGCCCGCATGAACATCGAGTTGCTCTTGGTGACCGTCGTCGACGTCAACTCGATGGCTTCAGGTCCAACCGGCCGGGGACCGCCATCGGGCGTCGCCAGCGAGGGCGGTTGCTGGGGTGCCGCCATCGGGGCCGGCTGCGGGAATGCGCCCGGCACACCCTGATAGGGGGCCTGCGGTGCAGCCTCGGGGCGCTGCGGGGGCTGCGGGGGCTGCTGTGGAGGCAGAGGAGGCAGAGGAGGCAGAGGAGGCAGAGGAGGTTGCATGTGTTCGGGCTTCCGTTGTCGATGTGCCCTCCAGGGATCGTCTCGTCAGCCGTCGGACTTGAGCGGACTGAACAACAGGCCTCCCAGCATCAGCCCAGCGATGGCCAGCATGGTTGCCAACGGTGCTCCCGGTCCGGCCGCGAGACCCGAGCTCCAGGCCACGATGCCGGCCAGTCCGACCACGATCGACTGGGCAAGCACCGCTGCAGCACCGAGTCGTCGGTGGCCCGACGCAAGGAGCATCAGTGCCGCCAGTCCCACGACCGGCACCAGAAACCAGACCACCCGCAGCGGCGTCAGCTCGTCGAGACCGAGGCGTTGCGCCGATCGCAACATCTCGTAGCTGTTGCGAGTCGCAGAGCCGGTGCGAATCCAACCCAGTTGCCCGACGGCTGCCAGACCGATGGCCACAGCAATCGCAATCCGTTCGATCCATTCCGTACGCCGAATCACTCCAGCTCCGATCGCAACGGACCGGCGAGATCGCCCCGCCGGGCCACCTCCACCCCATCGAGAGCGAGGAACTGGGCCAGTTCCTCGAGAGACCGGGCCATCGAGGCCGCCACCTCGGTCGTCCTCCGACCTGGCTCGGCGAAAGCGCCGCGGGCCATCAGGATGCTTCGCTTGCGATCGGCTTTCACATCGACTCTGGCGACCAGTTCCTCGCCCATGAGGAACGGGAGCACGTAGTAGCCGAACTCTCGGTCGGCTTCGGGAACGTAGATCTCGATCCGGTACCGGAAGTCGAAGAGGCGTTCGGCTCGCGGCCGAAACCAGACGATGGGATCGAACGGGCTGAGCAGAGCCGAACGATGGATTCGGCGGGGCAGCGACACCTCAGGATGCAGCAGTGCTGGTTCCTTCCATCCGTCGACCTCGGCCAACTGCAGCCGACCCTCGGCGACCAGCGCTGCGATCAGTGGGCGGGCGACCGGCACCTTGAGTCGGAAATAGTCGGCCAGGTCTCGCTCTGTTCCAATGCCATGGCAACGCGCCGCCACCATGAGGAGGTCCTTCATGGCAACGTCGTCGCTCAGGTCCGGCAAGGAACGGAGACCGGCGGGGAGCACTCGCTCCGGTAGGTCATAGACGGTCACGAACGATTTGGTTCGGTGGTGAATGGCGAGCCGGCCGGTGACGTAGAGCCACTCGAGCGCAAGTTTCCCCTTCGAATACCCCCACCAGGGTCCGGTACGGTCGCCGCCATCGGCCAGACCACTGACCGAGAGAGGACCGTGCTCGGCGATCTGACGAGCGACCGACTGCAGGTAGGCCGGCTCTTCGGCCTCGAGGCGCAGGCCAAGTTTCCAACGACCGGTCCTCATGCGAAACCGCAGGTTGCGGTGCAACGATGCCGGTGTGATCGACGCCTCGTGGGCCAGGTACTCGATGTTCTCCCCCGACGACCACAGCCAAGCGTCGAGACGATCACGATCGTAGGGCCCGATTCGGGCCAGCATCGGCAGGAAGTGAGACCGGCAGACCACGTTGACCGAGTCGAGTTGCAACACGGCCATGCGCTGTAGTCCCCGTCGAAAGGCCCGCACATCAGGGGCTGCGGTCGGCAAGGGGTCACGGAATCCCTGTGCGCCGAGCGCCAGCCGTCGAGCCTGGGAACGGGTGAAGCGACGGGGTGAGGAGCCCGTCACCCCCGGATCAGCTGCCGGTCGGCCCATCGTCTCAGGCTAG
>CALACD010000494.1 GCA_937890445.1 uncultured Acidimicrobiia bacterium
GGGAACTTGACCACACCCCGCAATGCCTCGAGATCTCCCAACTGGAGATCCTCCGGGTCGAGGGTATCGACGCCTTCGATGCCGGCTTCGGCCTCGGACCCGTCGCCCCCGATGCCGTGTTCGTGGATGCTCATCATTGCCTTGAAGGCACCGGTGAGCTGGCGGGCCTCGGCCAAGGTCTTTCCCTTCACCGCGGCTGACATCATCGACGCCGACGACTGGGAGATCGAGCAGCCCTGCCCACCGATCTTGATGTCGGAAATGTTGCCATCATCGGAGACATCGATGAAGACGACGACCTCATCGCCACACAGCGGGTTGAAGCCCTCGGCTCGGTGGGCGGGCGGTGACTCCAGCTCGCCCTTGTTCCGGGGGCTGCGGTAGTGATCGAGAATGATCTCTCGATAAAGGTCTTCCAATCCTGCCATTCGTTTGCTGCTTTCTAGACGGCGAAGAAGTCGCGGGCCGCCACCAACGCGTCGGCCAGGGCATCGACGTCGTCGGTGTCGTTGTAGAGGTAGACGCTGGCTCGGGCGGTTGCATTGACTCCCAGATGCCGCATCAAGGGTTTGGCGCAATGGTGGCCGGGCCGGATGGCGACGGCGTGCTCGTCGAGAACCTGACTGATGTCGTGGGCGTGGACATCGGTCAAGCTGAGCGAGAAGACACCGCCTCGGGCCGAGGGCTCGGACGGGCCGTAGATGATCAGGTCGTCGCCCAAACGCTGGGTCAGTGTTCGCAGCGTGTACGCGGTCAGCTCGACCTCGTGCTCGCGAATCGCTTCCATGCCGATCGACTCGAGGTAGTCGATGGCTGCGCCCAGGCCCACGGCTTCGGCGATGGGCGGTGTTCCCGCTTCGAATTTGCCCGGTATGCCGTCGGCAACGAAACCGTCGGTGGTGACGTTCAGGATCATGCCGCCGCCTCCGAGGAAGGGAGGCATCGCTTCCAGCAACTCGGCTCGACCCCACAGGACACCGATCCCGGACGGGCCCAACATCTTGTGGCCGCTCAAGACGACGAAATCGGCTCCCATGTCCGCCACGTTCGTTGCCAGGTGAGGTACCGACTGGCACGCGTCGACGAGGGCCAATGCTCCATGGGCATGAGCTGCGTCGGTGAGTCTGCGGACAGGGGTCAGGGTGCCGAGAACGTTCGACATGGCGGTGAAGCTGAGCAGCTTGGCACCGTCGAGCAGCGTGTCGAGATCGCTGAGATCGAGCTGGCCCTCGCCGTCCACGGGGATCCACCGGATCTCGAAACCCTTCTCGGCTGCGAGCATCTGCCATGGCACGATGTTGGCGTGGTGCTCCATCAGGGTCAGGACCACGGCATCCCCCGGAACGAGGTTGGCTCGTCCCCAGGATCCGGCAACGAGGTTGATGCCCTCGGTCGCGTTCTTGGTGAAGATCACTTCCCGGGCGTCGGTCGCTCCGATGAAGGCTGCCGTCTTGGCCCGGGCAGCCTCGAAGGCGTTGGTCGACCGCTCGGCCAACTGGTAGACGCCTCGGTGGACGTTGGCGTAGCTGGTGTTGTAGAGGTCGGTCATGGCATCCAGGACCTGGGTCGGTCGCTGGGAGGATGCAGCCGAATCGAGGAAGGCCAACCGTTTGCCGTTCTGAAGCTGACCGAGGATGGGAAAGTCGGCTCGAATGCGGGCCACGTCGAGGGAACTCATCGGAAGCTCTCGTCCATCGACCCGGACCCGAGATCGAACTCGAGTCGATCGATGAGGCGGTGATCGTCGTTGATGGCCAGCGTTCCCAATTCCTGGTACTCCTTACGGACCTCCTGCACACCGGCGGCCACCGATCCGAGCGTATCGATGTCGCGGTCAGAGTCGGTTTCGTCGACGATGGCGAACGTCTCGGTCACGGGTGGACGGCCGCCACGGACCGTGCTCGCGTCCAGGTCGTTGATGGCGATGGGAGTTGGCGACATGACGGGCAGTGTAATAGTCCTATCCGCGTAGTAGAAATACCCGGCCGGTCGAATCTTTCGAGTTCTCGCAACCGACCGGTACCCCCTACGGTGCGCCGATGGACCACGACTCTGACGGCGCAGCGACTCTTCCGACCACGGGCTATGACTCGCTCGACTCCGAGCGTGACGGTCCGGTCTTGCGTGTCTGGCTGAATCGGCCGCACAAACTGAACGCGGTCGACGCTGTCGTCCTCGAAGAAGTCGGTGACCTGTTCCGCAGTCTGGAGCGCGAGACCGAAGCCAGGGTCGTGGTGTTCGGTGGTCGCGGCCGCTCGTTCTGCGTGGGGGCCGATCGCGATCCGGCTCCCCACCCTCGACCCCCTCGGACCGAGCGGGCCAAGCGCTGGGTCGGCGACCTGGGACGCAGGGCCTCTCGGGCCATCGAGGATTGCGAGATTCCGACCGTGGCCCGGGTCCAGGGGCATGCCATCGGGGGAGGCATGTGTTTCGCTCTCTCGTGTGACTTCCGAGTCACGACCCCAGAGACCCAGTGGTATCTGCCCGAAGTCGAACTGGGTGTTCCGCTGACGTGGGCCGCCATCCCTCGCTTGACGCAGGAGATCGGTATGGCCCGCTCCCGTCAGCTGGTGATGCTGGCCCACCGGATCGACGGTCGAACCGCGGCCGATTGGTCGGTGGCTCACGAATGCGTCGAGCTCGAGGAATTGGACGATGCCATCACCCGCTGGACCGATCGGATCGTCGGCTTGCCCGAATTGGCGGTCCACATGACCAAGACGACGTTCCGGGGCTACAACCGGACCATGTCACTGGGAGATGCGTCAGAGGCCGATGCCGATCTGATTCGTCTGGCTCAAATGGATCCCGAGGTCGCGGCCCGGTTCGGTCTCCGATGATCGACCCGGCGATGGGGTGCCGTGGCGTTCACCAACCCCGGTCGACCCACTCCTGGAGATGCGGGCGTTCGGCGCCGATGGTGGTGTCGTCACCGTGGCCGGGCAGCACGATCGTGTCGATGCCGTAGGTGAAGAGCCGCTGATCGATCGAATCGATGATCGTGGCGAAATCGCCGTGTTCGAAGCTGGTGTTGCCCGGTCCTCCCGGGAAGAGGGTGTCGCCTGAGAACAACAGCGGCTTGTCCACCAGCTTGAAACAGATCGACCCCGGGGTGTGTCCGGGAGTGGTGACGGTGTGCAGCTTCTGCGTCCCGAACTCGATCATCTGGTCGTCTTCGAGAAGGTAGTCGTAGCTCGGGAGCATGAACGCGTCGGCGGCGGTCACCCCGACTTCGTAGCCGGCGTCGCGAACCTGGGGAATTGCTTGGATGTGGTCATGGTGGCCATGGGTCTCCAGAATGGTCCGCACGCCGAGCCGCGATGCCAGATCCAGCAGGAGTTCGTGTTCGTTGGCCGCGTCGAGCAGCACGGCCTCTCCCGTGTGGCGGCAGCGAACAACGAACACGTTGTTCTCGTAGGGACCGACGACGACCTTGTGAACCTCGACGTCGGTGTCGCTCCAGTGCAGTGTTCGGGTGGCATCCATGAGCCGCAGCCTAGATGCATCTCGTCCGGCGATGGGTCGTGCTCCCTGTCTGGGTGGTTCGCCTCTGCGAGTGGGCCGAAGGTGCTCCTACCTTCTGGTGGGTGGCAAGTTCGGTGTGGAGGGTGAAGCGGGCAGGGTCCGGCGGGAGTCTTCTTTCGATCGTGCTGGTGGTGATCACGCTGGGAGTCGTGGTCGCCGGCGCATGGTGGACGGCACGAGCCGTCGTCGAGGGAAACGCCGCCGGAACCCTGTGGCGCTTCATCTGCGTCAGCATCGTGGGGGCCTATTACCTGACGCTGCTGCGCTTCACTCGGGGTCGGCGCATCACGATGCCGGCCTCGTTGCTGTCGGCTCGTGGCGGTCGGGATGGCTGACCAGGGACGACTGGCGATTCGGGCTCACGGGTTGGATTTCTGATCAGCGGTCCCTGATGTCAGACTCGACGCATGGATCGTTCAATCACTCGCTTGTTGGTAGCCAACCGAGGCGAGATCGCTTGTCGAATTCTCCGGGCCGCCGCCGAGCTGGGCATCGAGACCGTTGCCGTCGCACCCGCCGATGATGCTGCATCGCTGCACCTGGTCAACGCCGACCGATCGGTCCAGTTGGCCGGTCGGGGAGCATCCGCCTATCTCGATCTGGACCAGATGGTCGCGGTTGCCGTCGACAACGGTTGCGATGCCGTGCATCCCGGTTACGGCTTCCTGAGCGAGAACGCTGCGTTCGCCGAGGCGTGTGAGGCCGCGGGACTGGTGTTCGTGGGCCCGAGGCCGGCGACACTGGGGCTCTTCGGTGACAAGGCATCGGCTCGAGATCTGGCGGCCGAACTCGGGGTGCCGATCCTGGCCGGCAGCGCCGTGCTGGCCGACGGAGCCGAGGCGATGGCGTTCGTCGAACAGTACGGGCCGGTGATGTTGAAGGCCGTGGCCGGGGGCGGAGGCCGCGGCATGCGAGCCATCACCGACCCGAACGAGGCTGCCGCTGGGTTCGAACGGTGCGCGTCCGAGGCCATGACCGCCTTCGGTAATGGCGCGGTGTATGCCGAACAGTTGGTGGTCGACGCCCGCCACATCGAGGTCCAGGTGATCGGGGACGGGACCGGAGCCGTGACCCATCTCTGGGAGCGTGAATGCACCCTGCAGCGGCAGAACCAGAAGATCGTGGAGTTTGCTCCCGCGCCCGGCCTGGATCCGGACATTCGGGCCGGGCTGATCGATGCCGCGGTGGCGTTGGCCGAGCGAGCCGACTACCGCAGCCTCGGGACCTTCGAGTTCTTGGTCGACCGGATGTCGGGATCGTTCTACTTCATCGAGGCCAATGCCCGTCTCCAGGTCGAGCACACCGTGACCGAGGAGGTCACCGGGGTCGATCTGGTCCAATCCCAGCTGGAACTGGCGGGCGGAGCGTCGTTGGTGGATCTCGGTCTGGCCGAACCACCGGAGGTGACCGGTCAGGCCGTGCAGCTCCGGATCAACACCGAGACCATGCAGCCCGATGGCAGTGCGAAACCCGCCGGAGGAACATTGAGCCGGTTCGACATCCCGTCGGGGTTGGGTGTCCGGACCGACACCTACGGGGTGACCGGCTATACCACGTCGCCTGCGTTCGACTCACTCCTGGCCAAGGTCATCGTCCACACCAATCGAGGAGGACTCCCCACCGCACTGAGTCGGGCCGGTCGGGCACTGGCGGAGTTCGTCATCGAAGGAGTTCCGACCAACCTCGGATTCCTGCGGGCCTTGATCGAGCGTCCCGAAGTGATCGCCAACGACGTATCGACCGGATTCGTAGCGGCTCGGGCCGGCGAGATCCTGGCCGCGATGCCGGCCGCTGCCTCGACGGCGTCCCCGGTATCGAAGTCTGCCGGACTGGCCGGAACCCGCCTCGACAGCTCCGATCCGTTGGCGGTCCTGGCACTGGGCCGGGAACAGGTGGTGACTGCATCACCAGAGCCCTTCGAGGTTGCGGCCCCCGACGGTGTCGCCGTGGTGAGCGCCCCCATGCAAGGGACGATCGTGAGTCTCGATGTCGGCGACGGTGACGAGGTCACGATCGGCACCCAACTCCTGATCATGGAAGCCATGAAGATGGAACACGTCGTCACCGCCGAGGTGAGTGGCGTGATCCGTGCGGTCAACGTGATGCCGGGTGACGCAGTGTTCGAGGGCCACCCGCTGATGTTGGTCGACGAGGACGAGGTGCAGCGGGCGGGCGAGGCCGTCGAGCACGTGGTCGACCTGGACGTCATACGCCCCGATCTGGCCGAGGCCATCGCCCGTCACGGCTACGGGCTCGACGAGAACCGGCCGGATGCCGTGGCCAAACGGCACGGCACGGGCCGTCGCACGGCTCGGGAGAACATCGCTGACCTGGTCGATGGTGACAGCTTCGTCGAATGGGGTCCGCTGGTGGTCGCGCCCCAGCGAAAGCGTCGCAGTCTGGCCGAACTCATCGAGAAGACGCCCGGCGATGGCCTCGTGGGGGGCATCGGCAGCGTCAACGGTGATCTCTTCGACGAAGAGACGGCGCAGACGATGGTGGTCACCTACGACTACATGGTGCTGGCCGGTACCCAGGGAGGGAACAACCACCGCAAGAAGGATCGGCTGTTCGAGCTGGCGGCCAAGCTGAAGACGCCGGTCGTGTTGTTCGCCGAGGGTGGAGGTGGACGGCCCGGCGACACCGACGGACTGGTCGTGGCCGGTCTCGATGGCCCGGCCTTCAGCTTGTGGGGTGAACTGAGCGGGCTGGTGCCGATGGTGGGCATCAACGGCGGGTACTGTTTCGCCGGCAATGCGGCCCTTCTGGGCTGTTGTGACGTGATCATCGCCACTCGTCAGTCGAACCTGGGAATGGGGGGTCCGGCCATGATCGAGGGGGGCGGGCTCGGTGTCTTCCGCCCGACCGAGGTCGGCCCGGTCGCTGACCAGGTCCCCAACGGGGTGATCGATGTCCTGGTCGACGACGAGGCCGAGGCGGTCGCGGTGGCCAAGAAGTACCTCGCCTACTTCCAGGGGCCAGTGCAAGCATGGGAAATCCACGACCAACGTCGGCTGCGCCACATCATCCCCGAGAATCGTCTGCGCATGTATGACGTGCGGGAGGTGATCGAGGTCATGTTCGACGTCGACTCGGTGCTCGAACTGCGGCCCCACTTCGGACCTGGCATGATCACGGCCCTGGCCCGGATCGAGGGCCGACCGGTCGGGGTGATCGCCAACAATCCGGCTCACCTGGCCGGGGCCATCGACAGCGATGGCGCGGACAAGGCGGCGCGCTTCATGCAACTGTGCGACGCCTTCGATCTTCCCATCGTGAACTTCTGCGACACCCCTGGCATCATGGTCGGTCCCGAGATCGAGAAGACGGCGCTGGTACGACACGCGGCCCGAATGTTCGTGACCGGCGCCAATGTCGAGGTTCCGATGGTCACCTTCGTCCTGCGCAAGGGGTATGGCCTGGGAGCCCAGGCCATGGCCGGAGGCGGTTTCAAGTCGCCGATCTTCACCGTGGCCTGGCCCACCGGCGAGTTCGGTGGAATGGGGCTCGAGGGTGCGGTCAAGCTCGGCTATCGCAACGAGCTGGCTGCCATCGAGGACCCTGCCGAGCGGGTGCGCGAGTTCGAGGACCGAGTGGCTCGTATGTACGAGGTCGGCAAGGGAGTGTCGCTGGCCGACCACTTCGAGATCGACGATGTCATCGACCCGGTCGAATCGCGGAAGTGGATCATGACAGCGCTGCGATCAGCGCCACCGCCTCCACACCGAGAAGGCAAGAAGCGATCTCACATCGACACCTGGTAGCCCGGATTCGGCTCTCGCCGGACCCTCCACATCGACCCAAGGAAAGAGACATCATGACACGCCTGCCCTTCATCAAGAACGACGAACTTGACCTGGACCAACAGGAGGTGTGGAACTGCGTCACCAACGGACGTCGGGGCCCGGCCTCGCGCATGATCAACGAGGACGGCGGACTGGTCGGGCCGTTCAATGCCCCGCTGCATGCCGCCGCCACCGGCAAGAAGGTCGTGGCCCTGGGCGAAGCGCTCCGCTTCGAGACCAAGATCGACAACCGTCTCCTCGAGCTGGCTGTCTGCATGGTGGGGGCCCATTGGCGGTCGAATTTCGAGTGGTATGCCCACAGTGCCATGGCCATCGCCGCCGGCGTCAGCGAGGTGACGGTGGCGGCCATCGAGAAGGGGGAGACGCCCTCGCTGGACAAGGCCGATGAGCAGGCCGTCTACGATCTGACACGCTCCTTGCTCACCACTGGCCGGGTCCCCGACGACGTCTACGCTGCGGCGCAGATTCACGTCGGTGACTCCGGCATGGTCGAGCTGACCCAGCTGATCGGTTACTACTGCTTGATCTCCTTCACCCTCAACACGTTCCAGATCGACCTGCCCCCGGGCAACGAGCCGGTGTGGCCCTACTGAGCTCTAGGCTGGCGCGCACCACGTCCTTGGGAGAGGAAGCTCGAATGCAAGCAACACGGAAACTGATGGCAATGTGCGCGCTGTTCGCTTTGGTCGCAGCAGCATGCGGAGACTCGGCCGAAACGGTCGATGCCGGCACCGAGAGCCAGGATGCGGCAACCAGCTGCGACACGTTGCCGTTGAAGACCGACGGGGTGCTCACGGTTGCCACCGGTGACTTCGTGTTCCCTCCGTGGATGGAGGATGACGATCCTGCAAATGGCAAGGGGTTCGAGAGTGCCCTGGTGTACGCCTTGGCTGCGGAGCTCGGTCTCGACCGTGTCGAATGGGTGCGCACCGGCTTCGACGCCGCTATTTCGCCCGGTGAGAAGGACTACGACTTCAACATCCAGCAGTATTCGATCACCGCGGCACGCGATGAGGTCGTCGACTTCTCCGACGGCTACTACGTCGTCGAGCAGGCAGTGATCGGGGCCTCCGATTCGCCCATCGCCTCGGCCACCACGCTCGGCGATCTCGCCGATACTCGCCTCGGCGCCGCCATCGGTACGACGAGCCTCGACTACGTCGAGACCGTGATCGAGCCCACCAGCCAGGCCGCGGTCTTCGACGACAACGTTGCGGCCAAGTCGGCCTTCGATGCCGGTCAGGTCGACGGCATCGTCTTCGATCTCCCGACCGCCTACTACATCACCGCAGTCGAGATCGAGGGTTCGCAGATCCTCGGCGTCCTGCCACGCGTGGGAGACGCGCCGGAGGAGCTCGGCATGCTGTTCGAGGACGGGAGTCCGTTGGTGCCGTGTGTCAACGCCGCGCTGGCAGCGCTCGAGAGCGCGGGAACGGTGGCCGCCCTCGAGGACGAATGGTTGACCCAGGGCGGAGCCATCCCGACCTTCACCGAGTAGGCCGGGGCGGGGATCGAGATCGATGATGCAAGACGATCCGATGCCCGCCATGGCACCGGTACCTCCCGCGGCGCGCCAGCGTTCGGGTCGCCTCGCCCAGGAAGGGGCCAAGGCCAGCGCCATTGCGGTGCTGTCGACGGTCCTGTTCTTCGGGGGTGGGGCCTGGCTCGTCGCCTCCAGCCCGAACTGGCCCAAGGTCAGGGCCCAGTTCTTCAGTGCCAGCGACTTCCGTGCATCGTTCCCCGACGTCCTCGATGGGTTCTGGCTGAGCATCCAGCTGTTCGCCTACTGCACCGTGCTGACCGCAGTTCTGGCCTTGGTCGTGGCCGTCATGCGCAGCTTTCGGGGGCCGGCCTTCTTCCCGATTCGACTGCTGGCCATCGTCTTCACCGATGTCTTTCGGGGCATTCCCCTGATCCTGCTGGTGCTGCTCCTGGGTTTCGGTCTGCCGGCGCTGCGCATCGAGGGCCTACCCAATTCGGCGAAGTTCTGGGGCGTGATTGCCTTGACGCTGTCGTACTCGGCCTACACCGCAGAGATCTATCGGTCCGGCATCGATGCGGTGCCCGAGAGTCAGCGTTCATCGGCTCGTGCGCTGGGGCTGACCCAGTGGCAGGCGCTGCGCTTCGCCATCCTGCCCCAGGCTGTTCGCAACGTGGTGCCGGCCCTGATGAACACCGTCGTCAGTCTGCAGAAAGATGTCGCCCTCATCTCGATTCTCGGGGTTCGTGAGGCGGTGAAAGAGGCGCAGATCTACACCGCGAGCACCTTCAACTACACGTCCTACATGGTGGCCACCCTGATGTTCCTGGCGTTGAGCGTGCCCCTGACCCGGTTGGTCGACTGGTACACGGCCAGAGATCGTCGTCAACGATCGCAGGCTCAGCTGTGAACTCCTCGAAGCCGCCGGACTCGGTGATTCCCAAGCTCGAACTGGCCGGGGTGCACAAGACCTACGGGCGACGGACCGCGAACGAGAACCGTGTACTGAACGGCATCGACCTGATCGTCGAGAATCATCAGGTGGTCTGCCTGATCGGCCCGAGCGGCTGTGGCAAATCGACGATCCTTCGCTGCATCGATCTCCTCGACACCATCGACGGTGGACAGATCCGCCTCGACGGTGTGGACGTCACCCGACCGGGCACCGATGCCGATGCCGTGCGGCGCCGCATCGGCATCGTGTTCCAGGCCTTCAATCTCTTTCCCCACCTCAGCGTGCTCGACAACGTGACGCTCGGGGCCCGTCGGGCCCATGGCGTGGAGCGTTCGGTTGCCGAGCAGCGGGCCCATGATCTCCTCGAACGGTTCGGCCTCGGGGCAAAGGCCGGCGACTACCCCAACAAACTGAGTGGAGGTCAGAACCAGCGAGCAGCCGTGGTGCGGGCCCTCATGG
Organism: uncultured Acidimicrobiia bacterium; assembly: GCA_937890445.1. Classification (GTDB taxonomy): domain Bacteria; phylum Actinomycetota; class Acidimicrobiia; order Acidimicrobiales; family SZUA-35; genus JAHECQ01. Next base: position 10,226 of record CALACD010000494.1, read on the forward strand.
CAGACCCGGAGGTTCTGCTGCTCGACGAGGTGACCTCGGCCCTGGATCCGGAGTTGGTGGCCGAGGTCTTGTCGGTGATCCGGGAGCTTGCCGGTCAGGGTATGACGATGGTGCTGGCCACCCACGAGATGGGCTTCGCCCGCGACGTGGCGACCAAGGTCTGCTTCCTCCATCAGGGACGTGTGCTGGAGGAAGCTCCGCCTGCGGAGTTGTTCTCGGACCCACGGCACGAACGTACCAAGCAGTTCCTCCAACGGGTCACCGAGGCCGGACGTCTCTGACCGACCGACCAGGATCACAGGAGCATGAGCCAGTCGATGATGGCGGGGTAGGCGCTGCGGTCCTGCATCAGGAAGAGATGTCCGCCCTGGAACACCTGCAGTTCGGCTCGCTCGATCCCTTCCACCAGGGCAATGCTGTTGGCCAACGGGGCCTGATCGTCGAACTCGCCGGCGCACACCAGCGTCGGTGCCTCGATACGGCCCATCCGACTGTTCACATCGTGGCCGGCCCGAGCTTCGAGCTGCAGGATAGCCGGCGTGATCGGTGGGCTCGATCGGCTCTCGTGATCGCTCGATCAGCACGTCGTAGAACGAGCCGAGCCCGGGAATGGGTTCGTCCTGGCCCGGGTCCCAACGGTTGTCGAGCAGCCCCAGCTTCATCTCCAAGGCGGCCTCGGAATCCATCTTCTCCAGCTCTTCGAGCGGGAACGACGGCAGGGATCCCCCCGGGGAGGTGCAGTTGAGGACCAGTCCGTCGATACGCCCCGGGTGGCGAATCGCCAGCTCGAGCGCCACCATCCCGCCGAAGCTCGTCCCCACGACGTGGGCTCGATCCCAGCCGACGAGCTCCATCAGGGCTGCGGCGTCGTCGGCGTAGTCCGCCATGGTGTACGGCCCGCCGGTCTTCGTGGCCTGCCCCAGTCCACGCTGATCGTAGTGCACCACATCGAAGTACTTGTTCAGGGGGTTCCGGGCCGGCATCGATCGCCGGAGGTCACCGCCGGATCCGCTGATGTTCAGTAGAGGCGGACCTTCCCCGTGGCGTTCGTAGTAGAGCTCGACACCGTTGACCGCAGCATTGGGCACGGCAGTGTTTCTAGCACTCGGTTGCCAGCACTCGGTTGCCAAGACTCGGTTTCCACCACTGGCGTTCTCGCCCGTTCCGGCGCGCCGCTCCCGTGCCCGGGGCTGCTCGGGCCGGAGCTGGTCAGGTCGGGCTTCTGGTCGGGGTCCGGTCTCGAGTCTCGCCGATGCCGAACACCAACACCGCGGTGGCGACGAAGGCCAGGAGCCCGAGCACCACCGAAGCCGTCGGCAGCCCGGCCACGTCGGCCAGCCAGCCCACCAGCAACGGGGCCGCGATCTTGCCGCTGTCGCGCAACGTCCCCAACGATGCCAGGAACTGTGACGGACTCTCTCTCGGTGCCAAGTCGCTGGCCTGGGTCAGCATGGTGCCCGAGCCGATCCCGTTGGCCAACCCGATGATGGTGGCAGCCACCGCCACTCCGGCGTATCCATCGGCTGCCGCCAGCAGGAACATCCCGACTCCGATGCCGCAGAAGGCAGGAACAATGGCGAAGAGGCGCCCGAAACGGTCCATGATGAAGCCAGCCAACGGAAACAGGGCCAGATCGGCAAACGATCCGATGCTGACCAGAACGCCGACCTCCGAGGGCGACAGACCGAGGGCGCTGCCGACCAGCGGAAGCACGACGAGACGCCCGGTCCGCACCGCGATGATGGCGACCTGACCCGATCCAGCCAGCAGGAGCAGGGAGCGATGATGACGGAAGGCCCCGAACAAGCCACCGGCCGGGCGTTCGGCCGTCGGCGTCTGTGCCGACAAGGGATGGCGATCGATGACCAGGGGAACCACGGCAGCGAGGGTCACGAGCGTGACCGCCACGAAGGCCCATGCGAATCCGAACCACTCGGCAAGGAAGCCTCCGGCCAACCCGCCGAGGAAGATCCCGGCTCGTTGCGTCCCGCCGAAGATCGACATGGCGCGACCCCGGACCTTCGCCGGCGCAGCCCGAGTCATGAAGGTCTGACGCGACAGCAGCCAACCGGTCGATCCAATGCCCGACACGAAACGGAGCACCGCCAGGGTGATGGCCACGCCCGTGAAGCCCAGGACCACCGTGGACACGGCCATCACCACCAGCGCCGCCAGCATGACGGTCCGCTCGGCAACCCGTCCCAGCACCGAGCCGACCGGTAGTTGGGAGATCGTCGAGCCCAGCCCGGCTGCGGCCAGGATCAACCCGATCATCGTGAAGCTCAGCCCCTCTTGTTCCAGATAGAGGGGGAGAACAGGCACCAGCATGCCCACGCCGCCCTGGACCAACAGGGCCGGAATGTAGATCGGCAACACCAGGCGACGCAGGACGGCACCGGCGGGCTCGTCGGCCTCGGGCGTCGGAGTCGTCCTTGGTTCACGATCCGTTCGCCCCGTGTTCACGACGACCGAAGCTACCGGTCTGGTCGCTGAACCGTCACCGCCCACGATTCGGGAGACGACTGACTAGCCTCGGGCCCGTGAGAAAGCGATCGGTCGACAAGCCTGCCGTGGACAGTCGAGCGATCCGGGAACGCGCCTTCGTCACCGGCGATCGTCGGTCTTCACTGATCGTCTATCGCATCGTCCGCTTGCTCATTCGTCGCATCCTGTTCCCGCTGCTGCGTGTCGACTCCCGCGGTGCCGATGCCCTCGACCTGCCAGGCCCGACCATTCTGGCTCCCGTGCACCGATCGCACCTCGACAGCGTGCTGTTGGCCACCCTCAGCACGCGCCGTATTCGGGCTCTGGGCAAGGAGTCTCTGTTCACAGTGCCGGTGTTGCGTTACCTGTGTGCTGCCCTCGGTGCCATCCCGGTGCGACGAGGGGAGGCCGATCGTGATGCGTTGGCCGCAGCCAAGGCGCTGCTCGATCGGGGCGAATCGATGATCGTGTTCCCCGAAGGTGGTCGGCAGAACGGTCACGATGTCGCCCCGTTGTTCGATGGCGCTGCCTGGCTCGCCTCTCGTACCGGGGCTCGGGTGATCCCGGTCGGAATCGTCGGTACCGGCGACGCCCTGCCCGAGGGAGCCAGGTTCCTGCGACGGAGCACCGTGAGGATCGTGGTCGGTCCGCCGATGGATGCGCCCGTAGGCCCGGACGGGAAGCGGGCCAGTCGCGAGCAGTTGCGAGGCTTCACCGACGATCTGAAGTCGTCGCTGCAGCGGGCGCAGGACGACGCAGCGGCGTTGGTGGGTGGCAACTAACCTTCGGCCATGACCGAACTCAGCCACACCGTCGGACCCATCGAGCCTCCGCTGTTGCGCGAGACCATCGGCGCCAACCTGGCCCGCACCGTCGCACAGCACGGCAGTCGCGAGGCCCTGGTGGTGCGCCATCAGTCGATCCGCTGGACCTACGACGAGCTGTGGACACGGGTCGACGAACTGGCCCGGGCGCTGTTGGCCCGTGGTTTCGAGACCGGCGACCGCATCGGCATCTGGGCCCCCAACGGTGCCGAGTGGGTGCTGGTTCAGTTCGCCACCGCTCGGATCGGGGTGATCCTGGTCAACATCAATCCCGCGTACCGTACCCACGAGGTGCAGTACGCCCTCGATCAGTCGGGTTGTCGCGGTCTGATCTCGGCCACCGAGTTCAAGGGCAGCGACTACGTCACCATGCTCAAAGAGGTGCGCGACGACCTGCCCGGTCTGGAACAGGTCGTCTACCTCGGGACCACGGAATGGGATGATCTGTTGGCCTCGGCCGGCGAACGTTCATCCGCCGACGTTGGCGCGGTCGAGGCCACCCTCGGTCCCGATGATGCGATCAACATCCAGTACACGTCGGGCACCACCGGCTTCCCGAAGGGTGCCACGCTCAGCCACGCCAACATCCTGAACAACGGCTATTTCGTGGGACGGGCCTGTGGCTACAGCGAGCTGGACCGGGTCTGCGTGCCGGTGCCGTTCTACCACTGCTTCGGCATGGTGATGGGCAACCTCGGATGTACCACCCACGGCGCCACCATCGTGGTCCCCAACGACGGGTTCGATCCGGCCGCCACCCTGGCCACCGTCGCCGAGGAACGTTGCACCAGTCTGTACGGCGTGCCGACGATGTTCATCGCTCAGCTGGCCGATGCCGGATTCTCCACCTACGACCTCAGCTCGCTGCGGACCGGCATCATGGCTGGAGCCAGTTGTCCGATCGAGGTCATGAACCAGTGCGTCGACCAGATGCACATGAGCGAAGTGACCATTGCCTACGGGATGACCGAGACCTCACCGGTCAGCGCGCAGACCGCGACCGACGATCCACTCGACAAGCGGGTCGGCACCGTGGGGCGAGTCCAACCCCACATCGAGATCAAAGTGGTCGATCCTGAGACCGGGGCCACGGTGGCTCGGAACGAGACCGGCGAATACTGCACCCGCGGCTATTCGATCATGATCGGCTACTGGAACGATCCGGAACGAACGGCCGAGGCCATCGACGCCGAGGGTTGGATGCACACCGGTGACCTGGCCGTGATGGACGACGAGGGCTACGTCAACATCGTCGGCCGCATCAAGGACATGATCATCCGAGGCGGGGAGAACGTCTACCCGAGGGAGGTGGAGGAGTTCCTGTACACGCATCCCAACATCCGTGACGTCCAGGTCATCGGCGTGCCCGATCGCAAGTACGGCGAGGAGGTGATGGCCTGGATCCAGACCGAGGACGGGACCGAACTGACCACCGAGGACGTGCGAGCGTTCTGTGCCGGCAAGATCGCCCACTACAAGATCCCCCGGTACGTCCAGGTCACCACCGAGTTCCCCATGACGGTCACCGGCAAGATCCAGAAGTTCAAGCTCCAGGACGATGCCATCGAACGTCTCGGGTTGGCCGATCAGATCACCGAGACGGCCTGAGGCGTCGGGCCGGCATCAGTCGATGTCGGCGACGAAGTACTCTGCCGTGAGTGCCTGGTACGAGCCGGTGCCGTCCCCATCGTCCTGCGAGCCGTAGCCCTGGAAGATGGCGACGACGGTTCCGTTGCCGACAGCGAGTTGGGTCCAACCGTTCGAGCCGAAGGCATCGACGGCGCGTTGCCAGCCCCAGCCCTGACCGTCCGTCGACCAGCTAACGAAGGAGTCCGGTTCCTCGTAGTCGTTCGAGTCGGAGGTCTCGACGTCGAACGCCGTGTTCATGTCGGCTTCGTCCAGGGTGACCAGGGGTTCGAAGGTGTCGGGGTCGAGGAAGGTGAGCGAGAAGCCATCGCCCGTGTCGTCCTCGATGACCGTGTCGGGCGCCTCGTCCTGGCGCATCACCTCGGGACCGAAGTCCAGGACCGTTTCGCCGGAGGCGACCTCGACGACGGTCAGGCCGTCCTCGCCGAGCCAGGTCACGGCATAGCCATCCTTCTCGATGGTCACGGGGAACGATTGGCTGGAAGAGCCCGCATACAGCTGACCGGTGATTGCGATGCCGCCGGGGCCGGCGGTGACCTGATCCATACCATTGGGGCCCTCGACGAGTTCCTGCCAGGATTGGCCCCCGTCATCGGAACGAGTCACCGTCGAGCCGGTATCGGTCCAGCGTCGACCGAACAGGGCGGTGCCATCCGTGGTGAGCATGCCTTCGTCCGGCCCGTCGCTGCCCAAGGTCGTCTCCGACCACGAGGCGCCATCGGTCGAGCGATACAAGACCTGGCGGCCATCGTCCCCGGTCATGAGGCTCAGGAAGAAGCCGGAGTCGGAGGCCAGGAGGGAGTTCGTGAAGCCCGACGCGGCGACACCTGTCGCCGACAACCACCCGGCATCGGTGAGTTGGAAGACGTGGACCCTCTCGTTGCCCGGTCCGTTGCTCATCAGCAGCGCCTCTTCGTCGGAGAGGCCCAGGTCTGCGGCCGAGAACCTGAGCTCGTCGATGCAGTTCTCGTTCTGGCAGACGCTGATCTCGAAGTCCTCCGGGCGGTCCCCGGAACTGAATCCGTAGCCGAAACTGTTCCCGTCCCCGTCCCCGTCCCCGACGACGATGTCATTGTCGGCCAGCAATGCATCGATGTCCGGCTGAACACTCGCGGTGGCGACGGCAATCACGACTCCTCCGGACACAGCGGCATGCGACAGGTTGGACACCGAGTACAGGTAGCGAGAGCTGGTCTCGACGCTCGGGACCTCGGGCCCATCCACCACCGTCCACGTTGCCCCGTCGTCGCTGCTCATGGCGATCTTGCCGAGCGGGGATTCGGCACCGTGCGGTGCATCGGTTTCCAACGAAGTGGCGTCACCTCCCCACAGGATGATGGAGCCGTTCGATCCCTGCATGCCCCAGATGTCGAAGGCGGGTGCCGGGGCGACGAGTTCGCGCCACGCTCGTCCATCCTCGGACTGGAGAAGCTTCGAGCCGTCCTCGCCGTAGGTCAGGGTGATGAACGACGATCCGGTCCACGTCACCTGACCGCCGTACTCGGCGGATGGAACGTCCACGGACTCCCATTCGAGGACTGGCCCGGTGTCGGCGGGCAGATCGACCGTGGTCGACCCGCTGCTGCCTTCGGTCTGGGTCGAAGACGCCGTTTCGGAGGGGGATCCGATCGTCGCTGCTTCGCCGGGCTCGTTCGCCGCGATCTCCTGGGCCGTGTCGTTGTCGTTCACGGCATAGATGCCTATGCCGCCGGCAAACATGGCGATGGCGGTGGCGGTGCCGCCGAACACTCGCCGTCGGCCTCGACGGCGACCGGCACGTCGTACGGCGTCGGCGGCGTTGGCCGCAGGCGCGGGCAGCGTGTCGGCGGTGGTCTTGAGGTGCTCGGCGAGTCGGTGTTCGAGTTCCATGAGAGTGGTCTCCTGGTGGGGTGAATCGTGGTCCGTTGGTGCCGGGAGGGGCACGTGGATTCGGGTGTGCGAGGACGATGGGCTGGCCGGACGTGGCCGCTTCTGAGTCACAACTGGGCGTGGAGGAGTTCCAAGGCACGGCTCAGGCGGCTCTTGACCGTGCCGGGAGCGATACCGAGGGCGTCGGCCGTTTGCTCCACGCTCCAGTCCCGATAGAAGCGAAGGACGACGACGGCGCGATGGTCATCGGACAGCCCGGCGATGGCTCGTTCCAGATCTGCGTCGCCGGGGCGATCGTCGGTGGCGTCGGGCCGGGCCGTCAGCTGGTCCTTGGGTTTCGATCGTTTGCGTCGCCGCAGGAAGGATCGCGCCCAGTTGAGGCCTGTCCGGTACACCCAACCCTCGGGGTTGGCATACCCCGAGACGATGTCCCATCGTTCGAAGGCTCGAGCCATGGCCTCGTCGGCCGCCTCGAATCCCAGACTCTGATCGCCCAGAGTCAGGCACAGCGTGCGTCCGACCGATTCTCGATGCAAGGCATAGAAGTCGGCAAAGCTGGGTCGCAGCGTCGGAGGAGGACCGAACCCCGCACCGGATTCGGTCGAGTACTGGAGAACGGTCATATCCGTTGCTTCGTCAGCGTGAGCATCGTTGCCCACAGGCTCGGCGTGGTCGTCCATTGCATACCCCCAGACGCACAACGGCCCGCTCCGGTTCCGTCATCATCGAGATTTCCCCGGTTGAGGGTCCACCTTCGTCGAACCCTAGCGGTTGGGCTCGGACCGGGATGGTTCGACGGGGGTCGGGTACGTTGCGGGAGCGGTCCGGCCAGTCGGAGGGATGGGTCGATCGGACGAGGCCAGAACGGGCCGGAGGACTGGGAAGATCGGGAAGGACGAATGGTGACGACGAGCGTGACAGGAGGCAGCATCTGGTCGGGTTCCAGCGGGGAGTGGCAGGCTCGCGACCTCCAGATCGAGGATGACACGATCCGAGCAGTGAGAGCCCCCGGCGAGAGCCGCAGTGCCGACGTGCTCGACCTGACGGGGCTCAAACTCTCGCCGGGGATGATCGAACTGCAGATCAACGGCGGCTGGGGGATCGATCTCCAACACGAACCCGGCCGACTGTGGGAACTCGGTGCTCGTTTGCCCGCGGTGGGTGTCACCGCCTTTCTCCCCACGCTGACCAGCAACGGGGCCATCGGTATGGACGAAGCGCTCGCTGCACTGGCAGCCGGTCCGCCCCAGGGGTGGGCCGGGGCGGAACCGTTGGGTTGGCATTTCGAGGGTCCATGGTTGTCCCCGGTCAAGGCGGGGGCCCACGATGTCGGCGCGCTCACGTCGATTCCCGCAGTCCTCGATGCTCGACTCTCGCCCGAACACGGGGTGCGTCTGGTCACCTTGGCCCCCGAATTGTCCGGAGCCCGTGCGGCCATCGCCGAATTGGTGGACCGAGGGGTGCGAGTGTCCCTGGGTCACACCGCGGCCAGTGCGGCCGAGGCCAGGGACGGCTTCGGGGCCGGGGCCACCATGGGCACCCATCTGTTCAACGCCATGGACGGACTCCATCATCGTGAGCCGGGCTTGGCACTGCCGCTGCTGCTCGATGGCCACTGGGTAGGCCTGATCGCCGATGGACATCACGTCGCTCCTGATCTGGTCGATCTGGCCTGGCGGTTGGCTCGCGACCGGATCGTGCTGGTGAGTGATGCGGTGGCCCTTCTCGGGATGACCGGTGACGAGGTGGCGCGCCTGGACGACGGAACACTGGCCGGTTCGGTGATCGGTCTGGATCGATGCGTGCGCAACCTGATGAGGTTCGCCGGCGTCGGTCTGGGGCGGGCGCTGACAGCGGCCACCGCTCATCCCTGCGCGGTGCTCGGGCTGGACGACCGGCACAGCGTGGCCGCAGGTCAGCGTGCCGACCTCGTCGCCCTGGACGCCGCCGGCAACGTCCAGATGACCATGGTCGGTGGCCAGGTCGTGTTCGACGTTCGACAGGAATCGGGATCCGATGGGGCAGACTGAGGCAGTGGAATCGTTGCGGACTTCGAACACAGCCGACCCGACCGGCCACTACACGTTGGAAGGCTCCATCCTGGGGGCCGGGTTCGCATCGGGTGATCGGGTCGTGGTCGGCATGTGGGACACCTCACCCGTCGGTTCGATGCTGGACGTCATGTGGGCCGAGCCGGACGGTTGGCGAACCCTCATCGTTCCCGATCAGCGGATCGGCGCCTTCATCTCTGCCATCTACACCTTCGACACCGTCATCATCGACGAGACGCTGCGTCGCAGCATGCATGGCACGACGATGTCGCTCGACTGGAGCGGCGCTGCGCTCGAGTTCACCCTGGGTCGGTCCGCTCCGTTCCCGCCGCGGCCCGACTGGGTCACCACCCACATCGAGGCTCCGATTGCCCGAAGTGTCCTGTCGGTCGAGACCCATGGGGTGAGTCCGACCGGAGTCGAAGAAACCTACAAGGCCAGACGGTTGCGGCGTCTCGTCGATGGGTGGGCGGTGGTGGCGGGACGAGACCTCGGCTCGCTCGGGCCCCCGACGCCCCGTTGTGGGTTCGGTTTCTCCGAACCGCCGCCCTTTCCCTCCCTCACCGAGCTGACCACGAGCATCAGCGATCCCGAGGGCCGGCTGTACGGAGTGTTGGATCACGGAGTGTTGGATCACGGAGTGTTGGATCACGGAGTGTTGGATCAATGAGCGACGTACCGAACCTTCCGTTGTGGACCCCGAGCACACGACGCATCGCGTCCACCCGCCTCGACCGATACCGCCGCCTCCACCATGGCGATCTCACCGACAGCGATGCGTTGTGGGCGTGGTCGGTGGACGAGGCGCCGACCTTCTGGGCCGAGATGTGGGATCACGCTCAACTGCGTGGAGACCGGGGCGATCGTCTGGTCGCCGAACACCCCGACTTCTGGCGCTGGCGCTTCCTTCCCGACGCTGTCATCAACGTGGCCGAGAACCTGCTGATGCCCCGCGGAGGCGCCGCCGAGGAGGCCATCGTCTGGCGTCGGGAAGACGGTGCCTCCCGCTCGCTGTCCTGGGACGAACTACGGGCCCAGGTGGCGGCGTTCGCCGCCCATCTGCGATCGATCGGGGTGGGTCCCGGCGATCGAGTGGCGGCATGGATGCCCCATGTCCCCGAGACCATCATCGCCTTCTTGGCCGCTTCGTCCATCGGTGCCGTCTTCACGTCCACATCGGCTGATTTCGGCGTCGAGGGTGTGGTCGATCGTTTCGGTCAGACCGAACCCGTCGTGCTGGTCGCCGCCGACGGCTACCGCTATGGCGGCAAGGACTTCTCGTGCCTGGACCGTCTGGCCGAGATCGTCGACCGCCTGCCTTCGGTCGCCTCTGTCGTGGTGGTCGGCCACCTCGCAGACGACCCGGAGCTTCCCGAACTGCCTGCTTCGCGTTCGATCATCTCCTGGACCGAGGCGATCGAACGACACGCCGGTGCCGGCCAGGCCTTCGTCGCGCTGCCCGGCGACCACCCGCTCTACATCCTCTACTCATCGGGCACCACGGGGAAGCCGAAGTGCATCGTGCACCGGAGCCTCGGCGTGTTGCTCAAGCACGTGGCGGAGCAGCAACTGCAGTGCGACATCGCCGCCGGTGACCGAGTCTTCTATTTCACGACCTGTGGCTGGATGATGTGGAACTGGTTGGTCTCGGCGCTGGGTTCGGGGGCAACGATCGTGTTGTACGAAGGGAATCCGGCCCATCCCGGGCCCGGCGTGTTGTTCGACCTGGTCGACGAGCTGCACGTCACCCTCATGGGGGTGTCGGCCAAGTTCATCGATGCCTCGATGAAGGCCGGCCTCCGCCCGATCGAGAGCCACGATCTCGGTGCTCTGCGTTCGATCTGTTCGACCGGTTCGCCGCTCAGCCACGAAGGGTTCGGCTGGGTGTACGAGTCGGTCAAGGCCGACGTGCATCTGGCTTCGATCTCCGGTGGCACCGATCTGGTCGGTTGCCTGGTGGCCGGGGATCCCACCAAGCCGGTGTTCGCCGGGGCCGTGCAACGTCCGGCCTTCGGTCTGGGCATCGAGGTCTTCGACGACGAGGGTCACCCGGTCGGACCCAACCAGAAGGGCGAACTGGTCTGCACGACACCGTTCCCGTCCATGCCGCTCTCGTTCTGGGGTGATATCGACGGCGAGCGGTACCACAGCGCCTATTTCGAGCGATTCGCCGGTGTGTGGGCCCATGGCGACTTCGCGTCGTGGACCGACGAGGGGGGCATGGTGATCCACGGCCGGTCGGATGCGACGCTCAACGCGTCAGGAGTTCGCATCGGCACGGCAGAGATCTATCGGGTCGTCGAACAGCTCGATGAGGTGATCGAAGCCATCTGCATCGGTCAGGAATGGGACGACGACACTCGCATCGTGCTCTTCGTTCGCCTGGCCGAGGGGACCGAGCTGACCGACGACTTGATCGCCACGATCAAACGTGAGCTGCGCACCAAGTGCTCGCCTCGGCACGTCCCGGCCCTGGTACGGGCGGTCGCCGACATTCCTCGGACCCGTTCGGGCAAGATCGTCGAGCTGGCGGTCACCGAGGTGGTGCACGGACGGCCGATCAAGAATCTCGAGGCGCTGGCCAACCCCGAAGCCCTCGAACTCTTCCGGCTCTGAACCGCCGACCTAACGCCAGACCGGTGCCGAGGACCCCAGTGGAGCGGGGGGCAGATCCCAGAACCCACCGACGGATGCCGGAGCTTCGATCCGCCCGAAGGATGAATCGACCGAATGGACCCAGCGCGACAACTCGGGCAAGGGCGCCGGTTCGAACGGCGCCGGTCGCTCCGCACCCACCAGCCAGTTGCGGGTTCGCAGCAGGGAGAGGCGGGCCAGCCAGGTGCCCCCCGCTTCCTGCTGATGGCGGACCAGTTCCAGCGCGGCGAAGGCGGCCAGGAACCCGGTGGCGTAGTCGAGGGCCTGCACGGGCAGCGGGAGCGGACCGGCGACTCCCGCAGCCTCGCCTCCGGCCAGAGCGATCCCGGTGGTGGACTGCACGATCGAATCGAAGCCACGTCGACCGGCCCAAGGTCCGATCCAATCGAAGGCGCACAGCTGGACGATCACCGAGCCGGGAGCGAACTCGGCCACGTGCTGGGGTGAGAAGCCGCGGGAAGCGAGCGCCCCAGGTCGGTAAGCGTCGATCAGGACCGTGCCATCGCCGAGCAGCGACCGCATCGTGGTTCGCCCCACGTCGGTGTCGAGATCGACATGTGCGTTGCGTTTCCCGAAGCCGGTGCTGAGGACGCCGAACTCGACCGCCGGCAGATGGGCGGCACCGACACGCAGCACGTCAGCGCCGAATCCAGCCAGCGTCTGTCCCGCCACCGGGCCCGCCAGTACTCGCGACGCGTCGACGACTCGAACTCCTGCGGCGGGCCGGCCCTCGTACTCGTTCTCGTCGGTGGCCAGGGGGCGGGGATCGGCATCACCGATCTGCTCGACGGTCAACAGCGGCAGGTCACGGGTGGCCTGACAATGGGGATGTTCCGACCATTCGTCGAGCGTTCGGCACACGGCAGCGATCATGCCCCGTTCGATCAGCTCCTGCTCCAGGACGAACGAGGACCGTTGGGAGATCTCGGCAGCCAGTGCCTCTCGGTCCGGCATCGCATCGCTGCCTCCCAAGCCGAGATGGTCGATCACGCCGGCTGCGTGGTGAGGGAAGTTGCAGTGGAGTTGCAGCACCCGATCGTCGCCGGTGGCGTACATGCCCGACAGGTCGGCCCACTTGGGCAGTGCCATACCATCCACGGTCAGGTGGCCGGAGAACGCTGCCAGGGTCTGGGTATGGTCGAAGGCGAGAGACGGGGCGATGCGGTCTCGGACCCGGGCCAGGCCTGCTGCTGCGCTCACTGCGGCCGCAACGCTCACGTCCGCAGCACGTTGCACGTCGAAAGCCGCCTGTCGATACGGCGATCCCTCCCAGGTCACGGCGGTGGGCGAATGCCGACTGGCCGAGGGGAGCAGCTTTCCCAGTTCGGTCAGTTCGTTCCGGAGGCTGTCCCCATCCATCGACGAGATGCCCGATCCGGTCCCGTCCGATGAGGCAGGCACGCGAGCTCCGTCGAGTTCCATCAGGCAAGCGTAGACCCGCGGCATCGCCGGTAGGGGCGATCTCGCGCGGTCGATTCCGGGCTGGGGCCGACGGCAGGAGCTTCTGCCCCGGATGGTGGGCTCCGGCCTACATTGGCGGCCGTGACCACCGTGACTGCACCCGGATCGTCGGCCAACCTGGGCCCGGGCTTCGACGTACTGGGGGTCGCCATCGACCGTCACGCCTGGGTGAGTGACGAGGGGTCGGGTGTCCGGGGCGACGAACTCTGCGGCCCGGATCATCTGGCCCGAGTCGCGTTCGAGCTGGCGGGAGGCCGCGGGCCGATCTGGTTCGGATTCGATCTCCGGCCCAGCCGTGGCATGGGATTCTCGGCTGCGGCCCGGGCAGCCGGCGCCGTGCTCGGCCGTCTGCACGCCGGCGACGACCTGGCTGCCGCTCGGTTCAACGCCTATGACATCGTCAGCGAGTTGGAGGGCCACGGTGACAACGCCGCTCCATCGGTCTTCGGCGGCATCTTCGTGATCGCCGGCGATCTGGCCCACCCGGTCGCGGCGTCGCTACCCGGCCAGTTGGTGCTGTGGATACCCGAGGTCACGACCGCCACCGACGAGTCACGAGCCCGATTGTCGGACAGCGTCGACCGCGCCGACGCAGTGTTCAACCTCGGCCGCGTCGGGCTCTTGATGGCGGCGCTCTACGAGAACGATTCTTCGTTGTTGCGACGAGCGACCGAGGACCGGCTGCATCAGCCGACTCGCCTGGCCGCCAGTCCCGACTCGGCCCGAGCCATCGAGGCCGCTCTGGACGCCGGTGCCGACGCCGCCTGGCTCAGTGGTTCGGGGCCCACGGTGGCGGTCATCGTCGATCCCGAGCGAGTCGACGGCGTGTGTCGGGCGCTGCCGGATTCGGGGGTCGCCTTGCCCCTGGCCGTGGACGTCTCCGGTTCGCGCATCAACACATCGTCGGCGACCGGCGACCGGTAGCTCCTACGTTCTCAGCCCGAATGGCGAAAACGATCGGGGAGGAGGCGAGGGAGATCGAGTCCGAGACCTTCGAACGACGGGCCCGGACTGCCGGCCGTGATGAGGTCGGCCGCCAACTGTCCGGCCCCGGGGGCGGTCTGGATGCCGGTGCCACCCTGGCCGACGCACCAGTGGAAGGTCGGTTGGTCCGGATCGGGGCCGATGACCATCGAACGGTCTTGGGAGAACGTGCGCAGGCCGGCCCACGAGGAGGTGATCGAGCGAATGTCGAGCGTGGTCGCTTCGTTGATTCGGTCGATGGCCAGAGCGATGTCGATTTCCTCGGGCCGAGCATCGCAGGGATCGGACGGGGTCTCGTCGGCTGGTGAGCACAAGAACTGGCGCCCGTCGGGGTTGGTGTACCAGTCATGGTTGGCGTTGGCCACCAGCGGCCCGTGTTCGGATCCGGCAATGGGGCTGTTGATCATGAACGCGGTCCGTCGCTTCGGCTCGAGACCGATCGGGGCGATCCCGGCGCTGGTGGCCACGAGGTCGCCCCAGGCCCCGGCCGCGTTGACGATCACATCGGCGGCAACGTCGGTGGTCGTCGTCTCGATCACCCAACCATCGTCCACGCGGCGGGCGGCATCGACTCGACGAGTGGTCGCGATCGAGCCCCCGTTCGCCCGAAAGCCCCGGACGAAGGCCTGATGGAGGCCGGCGACGTCGATCCCCGATGCTTCGGGCTCGTAGATGGCGGCACCGATCAGCTCCGGGCGGAGATAGGGGGCCAGCGCAACGGTGTCGGCCAGGCTCACGTAGGCGATGTCGGGGTTGATGATCCGGCCCTCGGCGAGCTGGGAATCCATGATGTCGATCTGGTCTGGTCTGGCCACGCTCAACGATCCCTTCACCGTCAGCAACGGACCGTCGACCAGATGGAGGTAGAACGACTTGCTGGCCACCGTGAGCGGGCGGATCGGCAGTGCCCCATAGTTCTCGATGAAGACGGCGGCCGAACGGCCCGTCGTGTGATAGGTGAGCGTCGACTCGGCCTCGAAGACTCCAACCCGGGCTTCGGGGGCGTTGCGGGCCAGGTGGTAGGCCACGCTCATGCCGGCGATGCCACCCCCGATGATGGCGATATCGACGTGGTCCATGGGGGCTGACCCTAGTCTCGATGTCCATGATCGGACGAAGGATGCGGGGCCCGATGGCTCTGATGATGATGGTGGGTCTGTGCGGGGCGTCCTGCACCGGCATCGAGAGTGATGCCGACGACGCCTCGGACGTGGCGACCGGGGCCGCCTTCGAGGCCGATGTCGGCCCCGACGGCGACGGCTTCGACGGGGACGGCCCCAACGGCGACGGGGACGAGAGCGGAGGCGACTCCGTCGACGGCTGCGACCCGGAAACCGTGGGGGAGGAGAGCGGGGAGGTGGTCACCATCTACCGGGTCACCGACGGTCAGCTCGATGGGGTGTGCATGGGAGCTCCCGAGCCGATTCTGGAGGAGAGTTGGGAGGCGTTGGCCGCGGTCTCGCCCCCAGAGCAACTGGATGCCATCGAGTTGTTCAGCGGCTTCGAGGGCGAGGGCGAGACCCTTGCGTTCGCCGGCCCGGTCGACGACGACGACAACGACATGTTCCTGGTGGCCGTCGATCTCGACAGTGCCGCCGATGACTTCGACGAGCTCCGTCTCACCGTCACCCATGAACTGGCCCACGTCTTCACCCAGACGCCGGATCAGCTCGACATCGACATCGATCCCGATTCGTGCGACACCTTCTTCAACGGATTGGGGTGTTTCGAACCTGACTCCTACATCTGGTTGTGGGTCGAATCGTTCTGGCCGTCCGAGGCCATGGACTCGCTGCCCGACGGCGGCGTGTCGATCGACGAACCGGGCGGGGAGGACCGCTGCACACTGGACCGCAGCTTTCTGGGCTCGTACGCGGCGAGCCATCCCGAGGAGGACTTCGCCGAGAGTTTCAGTGCGTTCGTCTTCGCCGTCGACGTACCGGCCGGAGTCGATCCGAAGATGGAATGGTTCGAACAGTGGCCCGAACTGGTTGCGTTCCGTGACCGAGCTGTGGCTGCCGATCTCGACGGTCAGCCCAGCAAGTTCGATCGGTGCGGTTGAGCGCCTACCATCGCCCCGGCGCCGGCAAACCCGGCGCTGGTACTGCGCCACGAGGCGCCTGCCGGACAAGGCACGCGCACGAGCTGGCAGCCAACCAACGGTGAACCGACAGAGAAGAGGTCGTCATGGAAATGCAGGATCGAGTGGTCGTGGTGACCGGGGGCGGTTCGGGAATCGGTGAGGCCATTGCTCGGGCCGCCGCCGGGGCGGGCGACGACCCCGACGC
>CALACD010000495.1 GCA_937890445.1 uncultured Acidimicrobiia bacterium
TTCGAGCAGGTTGCCGAGTTGCTGTGGGGCGTGGCGGTCCGGCCGGCGGACGATGACCACTGGGAGCTCCATCTCGACGATCTGTCCCGGATCCGGGCGGTCCAGAACGCCCTCGGCGACGAGGTACCCAGCCTCGATCGACTCCGAGTCGCCGTGGCCACCCTGTCGGCATCGGACCCGCTCCGCCACGACCTGTCGCCAACGTCGGTCGCCAACGCCGGCCGCCGCATGATCGCCGGGATGGTGGCCGCCATGCCCAAACTCCACGTCGGGCCCCGTGGTCGGCTGGCCGACCAACTCTGGCTGGGTCTGGCCCTTGCGCCGGGCAGCGACGCCCAACGGCGGGTGTTGAATGCTGCGCTCGTGCTCTTGGCCGACCATGGTCTGGCTGCTTCGACGTTCGCGGTCCGAGTCGCCTCGTCGGTTCGGGCCGACCCCTATTCGGCAGTCTCCACCGGACTGGGAGCCGTGGGGGGTGTCCTCCACGGAGCGGCCAGCACGGCAGTCCATCGATTGCTCCAGCAAGCCGACCTCGAGGGTGCCGACGTCGCGTTGGGCCGCGAACTGTCTGCTGGTCGACGCCTAGGCGGCGTCGGGCACGCGGTGTACCAACACAGAGACCGGCGCGAAGAGGTCCTGCTGGATCTGATCCGGACTGCTTGGGCCGATGATCCACGACTGTCCGCGGTGCTCGAACTACGTCACCACATCAGCGAACGACTACCGCAACCGGTCAACATCGACTTCGCTCTGGGAGCGCTGACCTGGCTCGGCGACATGGATCCTTCGGCGGAAGCGATCTTCGCCATCGCCCGCACCGCCGGTTGGGTGGCCCACAGCATCGAGGAGAACGCCGAGTCGGCGGGTCGCTTTCGTCCGGTCGCTCGCTACGTCAGTGCCACCGCCACCACCGTCGAGGTGTCGCCACTCGATGGGCCCTACCTCGATGGGCCCCACCTCGATGGCGGGGCAAACGGACCGGGCGACGGAATCGACGCCTGACATGCCGTCCGGCCGTTTCGCCCCCAGTCCCACCGGACGTCTCCATCTGGGGAATCTCCGGACCGCCCTCCTGGCCTGGCTCTTCGCCCGGAGCGACGGGTCCCCGTTCTGGATTCGCTTCGAGGACCTCGACACCGCCTCGGTGCGGCCCGAGCACTACCAGTCCCAACTGGAAGACCTTCGCCTCCTGGGCCTCGACTGGGATGACGACGTCATCAGACAACGGGACCGACGAGACCTCTACGAATCGGCGTTGGCCACCCTGTACCAGGCCGGGCTGACCTACCCCTGCTACTGCTCACGGCGCGAGATCCGAGAGGCAACCCAAGCTCCCAACGGCCCGTGGAGCCATGGCCACTATCCGGGCACCTGCAGTCAGTTGACGGCCGAGCAGCGAATCCGACACGAATCGGCCGGACGAACGCCATCGCTGCGACTGCGTGGCAGCCCCCAGCCCATCGAGTTCGTCGATCTCCTGTGTGGGCCGACCCGGGGGCTCGTCGACGACGCCGTGGTCCAGCGATTCGACGGAACCCCGGCCTACAACCTGGCGGTCGTGGTGGACGATGTCGCCCAGGAAATCGAGTTGGTCGTGCGGGCCGACGACCTGCTCGACTCGACGCCTCGCCAGCTCCACATCGCCGACGTGCTGGGGCTTCCTCCACCCCGGTACGCCCACGTACCCCTGGTCCTGGCCCCATCCGGGGACCGGCTCGCCAAACGTGACGGAGCGGTCACCCTGGCCGACCGCATGGCACTCGGCGAGGACCCGGTCCAGGTGCTGTCGTTCCTGGCCACGACCTTGGGGTTGGCCGAGGCGGGCGAACGAGTCAGTCCCGGGATCCTCATCGATCGTTTCCCGTCTGCCACCCTGCCGACCGAACCGTTGGTGCTCGAACCCGATCGTCTCGATCTGGGGTGAGACGGTTCGTCGGGGGAATCAGAGCACCAACTCCGAGACCGTATGGATCACCAGGCCGGCCAACCCGCCGACGATCGTCCCGTTGATGCGGATGAACTGCAGGTCCCGCCCGACCTGCAGCTCGAACAGGTCGGCGGTCTCGTCGGCATCCCACCCCTGGACGGTTGTGGCGATGAGCGACGCGATCTCGCCTCGGAACTGTTCGGCCACGTAGCCGGTGGCGTCGGTGATCCACCGATCGATCTGTGCCCGGAGCTTGGGGTCGGACTGGATCGCCACCCCGGCGTCGACCAAGGCGTCGGTCAGTCGGCGCCGGAGCTCGGAGTCGGGATCCTCGGCGGCCTGGATCAGTCCGGCCTTGAGTCGATCCCACAAAGAGGCCGACCAGGCCCGAACCTCGGGGTGGGCCAAGAGCTCGTCCTTCAGCCGCTCCCCCCGCTCGATCAGCTCCGGATTCGACTTGAGCTGCTCGGCCAGATCGATGGCCCGATCTTCCAGATCGGCCCGAAGCGGATGGTCTCGTTGCTCGCCGACCTCGGCGATGAACCGCATCGCGACGTCGTAGATCTTGTCGAACACCACGTCGTCGACCTGCTCGGGCACCCACCACGGCGATTCGTTGTAGAGCTTGGCTCGGAGCGTCTTCTGGTTGTCGCTCAAGAAGGTGGCCAACCCGTTGAAGGTGGCGTCGAGCAGCATCTGATGATGTTCGCCGGCGACCGCCTCGTCGACGGCCCGGCCCACGAACGGGGCCACGGGAATGGCTCGGACGCGGTTCGAGATCACGTCGTCCAGCCCGCGCTGGACCGTCTCGTCCTTCATCACCTCGGTCACGCCCCGAACCACGGCCGCACTCTGCTCGCCGACGGCCCGAGCATGTTCGGGATTCGACAGCCACACCCCGACCCTGGCTCCCATCTCGGCTTCGGCCAGTCGTTCGGTCACCACCTGGCGACTGAGGAAGTTGTCACGCACGAACGAACCCATGCTCTCGCCGATCTGGTCCTTGCGCTTCTTGATGATGGCGGTGTGGGGAATGGGCAGTCCCAGCGGATGCCGGAACAGGGCCGTGACCGCGAACCAATCGGCCAGCGCGCCCACCATCGCTGCTTCGGCCGTGGCCCGCACATAGCCCCACCCCGAACTCTGGTCTTCGCGAACCCGAGCAAAGACGAACACGATCGCCGCCACGACCAGCAGCGCCGTGGCCAACAGCTTCATGCGCCGCAGATCTCGACGTCGGTCGTCGTCCGTCATCAGCTGCCCGCAGAAGGGGAAACCGCCGGCGGGGAGGCTGCGGGTCGGGAGTAGGTGCCCTGGGCCACCGAGGTGGGTTTGGCTTCGTCGTCGGTCCAGATGATCACGGATCCCACGATGCTCCGGGACCCCACCGACACCAGCTCGGCCCGACTCCACAGCACGTCCCCGAACGCAGGTCGCAGGAAGCGGATCGACATCTCACTGGTGACGGCCATCGCCTCGAAATCGATGGCACCGAAACAGGCATACCAGAGCGTCAGATCAGCGGCCGTGAACTGCATCGGTCCGGAGATGATGCCTCCGGGCCGGAGGTTGGCCGGGCTGATCGGCATCGACGTGAGGACATGTCGTCCCGAGATCTCGTGGCAGACCGCGAACGGAGCATCCGGCCATTGCTGGCGGACGAAGGCCGACACCGACTCGGGATCGACGCCGGCGACTGCGGGGACGTGGGGCTCTCTGCTCATCACTCGACCGACATCAGAGTTGAGCGAACAATCGTTGGGCCTGTTCCGAAGCCTTGGCTCGGACCTCGTCGACATCCACCCGCGTCGGGCGACCATCTTCCAGAACCTTCTCCCCCTCGATGATCACATCGACCGGTCGCACGCCCGTGGTGAAGGCCAGGTGCCAGGGTTCCATCGTCGGGTAGCTCCAGGTGACGACGTCGTCCTTGGCGGCGGGAACGAGACCCCAGCCCCCCTCGAGCCAGGTCCAGGCGGTTTCCGGGGTCTGACGCACATCGAACTCACGCAACTTCACGTAGGCCAGTCGGAACTCGTCGAGCATGTCGGCCCCGATGCCGTCGGTGCCGAGAGCGACGGGCATGTTGAACCGAGTCGGTTCGGCATAGCCGACACTGTTGTTCATGTTCGAACGGGGATTGTGGATCAGGGTTCCCGAGAACTCGACCCCGTCGGGCAGATGGACCCCGTGGACAAGGAGCCAATCATCGTTCGACTTGCGGGCCAACGCCGTTCCCGGGCCGGCGTCGGGAAGTCCTTCCGCCACGTGGACGTGGACCCCCACCCCGAGATCGGCGGCCAGCCCGGCTGCCGCCTCGAGCGTTTCATGGCTACAGGTGAAGGCCGCGTGTACGCCGACCATGCCGGTGCCACCGCCGCGTAGGAACCGCTCGTTCTCCGCCAGACCGGCCTTGGCGCCGTCGAGTCCGTGCCGATCGGTCACCCCATAGGCGCAGTTCACTCGAACCCCGACTTCAGCGCAGGCATCGGCAATCACGGTCAGGCTGCCATCGATGGCATTGGGCGATTCGTGATGATCGATGATGGCCGTGCAACCCGACATGAGTGCCTCGACTGCGCCCAACTTCGCCGACCACTCCAACATCTCGAGGTCGAGGGCCGCGTCGAGCCGCCACCAGACCTGCTCCAGTATCTGACGGAAACGGGTCGGGGTCTGAGGTGGTGCCGGCATGCCCCGAGCCAACGTGGAATAGAGATGGTGATGGCTGCACACCAGACCAGGTGTCACGCCCGCAGTCTCGCTCATGAGTTGAACCTAGGGCACGATTCGCCGACTGCGGTGCCGCACCACGTCTCTCCCCGAATCGGCGACCCCGACGACACCCGGTATCCCTTTGGCGCACAGGAACAGCAGGCACGGACCGATGGACGGCGACTAGCCTTCGGCGATGGCCGCTCATGCCCACGCGATTCTGACCGCCGCCGAGATCGTCGAAGTCTCACAACTCCTCCGAGGGGCCGGCCTGGTCGGCGAGGACACGACCTTTCGCAGGATCGCAGTGGCCCACCCCTCCGACGACACCGAGCGGCTCATCGAGGTGTGGCTGTATTCCAGCGGAGCGAAGCGAATCGACGAGTTGATCGTCTCCCTGACCAGCGGTCAGGTCGTGTCGGCCAATGCGGTCTTCGGATTGCGCCCCCAGATCGGTTTCGGCGAGATCGAGGCCGCCATCAAGACGGTCAAGGCCAACCCGGAGGTTGCCGCCGCCGTGGCCAAACGAGGTGTCACCGATCCCGGCAAGCTCCAGGTCGACCCGTGGCCGACCGGCAACATGGGCCTCGACCACGAGGAGGGTCGAAGGGTGGCGCGCTGCATCCTGTTCTGGCGCGACGAGGTCGCCGACAACGGCTATGCCAAACCCATCGACGGTCTGATGGTGTTCGTCGACCTCGACCTCGACGAGGTCTACCGAATCGACGACATCGGCGACTGGCCGATTCCGGCCGAGACGAACAACTATCACACGGGCACCGTCCCCGATCGCGACGGTCTCCGCACCATCGACATCACGCAACCCGACGGGGCGAGCTTCACGGTTTCCGACGGAAACCTCATCACCTGGCAGAACTGGGATGTTCGGGCCCTGCTCGACCACACCGAGGGGCTGGTACTGCAGTCCCTGGCATGGACCGACGATGACAGGCGCCGCCCCGTCATGCGGCGGGCCAGCATGGCGGAGATGGTGGTGCCCTACGGCGAGACCCGCGAAACACAGGCGTTCAAGAACGCCCTCGATGTCGGAGAGATCGGGCTCGGTCGATGCGTCAACTCGCTGGTGCTCGGATGCGACTGTCTGGGAGACATCACGTACCTCGACGCCGCCTGGGCTTTCCAGGACGGCACCCCGGTCCAGGTCTCGCAGGCCATCTGCATCCACGAAGAGGACTTCGGTATCGCCTGGAAGCACACCGACCAGCACAATGGCGGAACGGCCGAGGTCCGTCGTAGCCGACGCCTGGTCATCAGCTCCATCTTCACGGTCGGCAACTACGACTATGGCATCTTCTGGTACCTCTATCTCGACGGCACCATCCAGATGGAAGTGAAACTCACCGGGATCGTGACGACTCAAGGACATCGCGACGGCGATGATCTGACCCACACCGCCCTGGTCGGACCCCAAGTCAGCGCCCCCATCCACCAGCACCTGTTCTGTGCCCGGTTCGACATGGAGATCGACGGTCCCGACAACACCGCCTACCGGGTGGATGTCGAGGCCGACCGGCCCGGACCGGCCAACCCCCACCACAATGCCTTCCGGGCCGTGGCCACCAAGTTGGAGACCGAGCGACAGGCCATTGCCAAGGTCGATGCGTCGAAGGCTCGGACCTGGCGGGTGGTGAACGAAGGCAGCGTCGATCGATTGGGACATGCCCGCGGGTTCAAGCTGCTCCCAGCCGACTCCGCCACCCTCTTCCCCTCCGACGCGTCACGCATCGCGGGCCGGGCCGGTTTCGCCAAGCAGAACATCTGGATCACGCCGACCGACAACGACCAACGGTTCCCGGCCGGCAACCACGTGACCCAGTCCGAGCCCGAGCATCAGGGCCTGCCCACCTGGACCAACGCCGACCGTTCGATCACCGACACCAGGATCACCGTGTGGCACGTGTTCGGTCTGACCCATTCGGCCCGACCCGAGGACTTCCCGGTCATGCCCACCGAGTACGCCCGCTGCACCTGGATTCCCTTCGGCTTCTTCGATCGTAACCCGGCGCTCGACATCCCACCCTCGAATCACTGCCACTGATCCAGACGCGAAGACGTGACCTCTCTGTATCCCGACGTGACCTCTCTGTATCCCGACGTGACCTCTC
>CALACD010000496.1 GCA_937890445.1 uncultured Acidimicrobiia bacterium
CGCGCTTCCTGTCCAACTGGTTCGGCATCGATGTGACCGGGCCGATCGCCTTGCACGTGCCGGCCAAGCGCTATCTGTGCGCCGTGGACGAGGGTTATCACGACGGCCTGTCTGCGGCATCGGTCCGCAGCCTCGAGGTCCAGGGCGGTGCCTTCACCCGTTCCGAAGCCGAGGCGTTCGAGCAGCTTCGAGGTGCCATGGACAGCGTCGAGCTCCGACGTTGGGACGACCTGGGCAAGGCGCCGGGAGCCCCCACGCCGTCGCTGTCGGTCTTTCGGGATCTGATCGTGGAGTACCTCGGTCGTCGGGCGGAACCCGATCCGTCGATCGCGGTCGGTTGAGCGGGCGACTTCACCTCGAGCCAGCCTGGGTGCGGTCGGGGCGGCTGGTCTTGCGCCAGGCCCTCAGCGCCCGGCAGGTGGGGGATCTGCGGAGTTGGATCGAGGAGATCGAAAGCTGGGCCGAGGCCGGCGGCCCGGGACTGCACCACTTCGAACAAACTCCGAATGGTGCTCGACTGGCTCGCAGTGAGGACTTCGATCCGCACCACGGCGATCTGGCCGCCTTCATCCGCGACGAGGTCATCACCGGCCCGCTCCGCAGTCTGCTGGGCGAGGGCGCCGTTTTGTTCAAGGAGAAGATCAACTTCAAGCATCCCGGCGGCGGCGGTTTCGCTCCCCATCAGGATGCGTCGGCCTATCGCTTTGTCGATCACCACGTATCGGTGCTGGTTCCCATCGATGCTGCCGATGTCGACAATGGCTGTCTTTCCTTCGCCGATGGTCACACCGAAGGCCTGCTCGCACATACCGGGGGGCGAATCGACCCGGAGTGGGTGCACGCCGCGACGTGGGTTCCCGTGGAGGTCGAACCTGGTGACCTGGTCTTCTTCGATTCGTATGCGCCGCATCGCAGCGATACCAACCGCTCGTCGAGTTCTCGACGCGCCATGTATCTGACCTACAACGCGGCATCACACGGTGATCTTCGGAGCCGGTACTACCAGGACAAGCGGGCGTTGCTGGACAACCTCGCCGAGGGAGCGCACAGCGAGACCCAACGGGCCCGCATCTCGATCAATGATGACTTCTTGGGTCAGGCCGTTCCCCGCAGCAACTCGACGATCTCATCGGCCAGTTCCTGAGAGGCTGCGGCCACGCCGCTCCAGCGGCCTGCGATGTCGGTGGTGAAGGTCAGCGGGCGACCATGGACGTCGACCACCACTCCGCCGGCACGACATACCAGCACCACGGCGGCAGCCAGATCGACGATGCGGTGCGTGCGGCTGCCGGGATCGAATGCCGCATCCAGGACTCCGTCGGCGACCAGCGCAGCCTCGATGCTGGAACTCCCGAGCACTCGGACCCGATCAGTTCGTCGAGCGACGGAAAGGAAACCGGCACCGTCACCCTTGGGACGGATCATGGAGACGATGGCGCCGTCGAGTCGTTGTCGACCCGTGGTGCGAAGGCCGGTCGGTTCATCGACATGGGCCCACCACTGCCGGCCGGTGTCGAACCAGTGGGTGAGTCCCTCGACGAAGCGCTCCTCGACGGCGATCGCTCCGGTGAAGGCACTGAAGGGGATACCTGCGGACGCGTTGCCGGTGCCATCGACCGGGTCGATGACCAGCGTCGTGGACGAACCTCGGTCGAGATGTCCGATTTCCTCGCTCAAGATGTTGACGTCGAGATGATCGACGGCTTCGAGGATGGCCGATTCGACCAGCGCGTCGAGCCTGCTGGTCGGCGTTCCGTCGGCTCCCTCGGCCACCGCTTCGAGCAGGTGATCTCGTCCTCCGGTCGAAACGGCTCGGGTCCAGGCCTCGATGGCAGCCTCGGATGCGGCCTGCAGCGCCGGATGCCGTGATGTCACCATGTCTAGGCGACCAACTGTCGGCGGCGGAGATCGTCGAACGCTCGTTGGACGCCGACCACCGTCGGCCAAGCCTGCCGACCCTCGCTGGGTCGGTAGTCGACCAGAAGCAGATCGGCGCGGCAACCGACGTCGATGCGACCTCGATCCCCGAGCCCGGTCAGACGAGCCGGCCCGCGGGTTATCAGGCCGACGGCCTGGGGTAGCGTGCACGATCCGTTGGCGGCCAAGGTGAAGGCGGCGGCCAGCAGGGTCGAGGGGAGGTAGTCCGACGCCAGGACATCACACAGTCCCGCCTCGACCAAACGTCGGGCCGAGAGATTGCCGGAGTGCGACGTGCCTCGTAGCGCATTCGGCGCGCCCATGACGATGGACATGCCGAGGTTCCGAGCCTCGACGGCTGCGATCAGGCTGACGGGGAACTCGGCCACACTCGCCCCGGCTTCGGACGCCACCACCACGTCGTCGATGGTCTCGGCGTCGTGGGCCAGCAGTCTCAGCCGGTTCTGGTAGGCCAAGGGCGAAAGCCGGGCCAGGTTCCGGCTGCGGAGCGCAATCAGTTGATCGGCCTCCGCCTTGAGCTGTTCGACGTACTCGAGAGCCGACATTCCCTGGGGGACATCGGTCGGATCGATGGCGGCAGCGAATTGGGCGAGATCGCGGAACTGGCCCTGGCCCGGGGTGTGGTCCTCGAACGAAACGAGGGGGCAGATG
>CALACD010000497.1 GCA_937890445.1 uncultured Acidimicrobiia bacterium
GGTCGCGAGGTGGAGGAGACTCCAATATCGAAGGGGGTACGTGACGGTCGAGTGGTCCGATCCTGATGCGGTCATCGCCGCCATGTATCGGGACCACGCGCGCTCACTCGTCGGGTTGGCCCGATTGTTCGTCGACCACCGTGATGCTGCCGAAGACATCGTCCAGGAGGCTTTCATCCGCCTTGCCCGCTCCCTGCATCGCATCCACGACCCAGCCAAGGCGGCCGCCTACCTACGCTCGATCGTGTTGAACCTCGCACGCGACCACAATCGACGCGGCTTGCTGCTGCTACGGCACGCGGCCAGAGCCGATGACCTCGACCCTGTCGGAATCGACGAAACCATCACCCACCACCACGACCACGTCCACCTGGTCGCCGAACTCCGGCAGCTTCCCCGACGACAGCGTGACTGCATCGCACTTCACTACCTACTCGAACTCACCGTCGCCGAGATCGCCGACACCCTGGGGCTGTCCCCCAACTCGGTCAAGACCCACCTCAAGCGAGGACTCGCCACACTGCGAGCCGCCCCAGACCTCACCTCACTTCTCGAGGAGAACTGATGACCAGCCGCCTCGAACGCCTCCTCACCGACGCCCTCCACGACGCCGGCACCCGAACCGAACCATCCAATGATCTCTTCGCCCGCATCCGCACCGGCATCGACGCCGACCGCCGGCGCCGACGGAACCGAAACCGTCACCTCACCGTCACCGTCACTCTTGCCACCGCAACCGTTGCCACGCTCGCCCTACTCGTCTATCGACAAGGAGAACCTCACATGAACTGGTGGATCCTCGAACTCGGAGCCTTCGCGCTCCTCGCCGCCATCGCCTTGATCCTCGGGCCGTTCATCAAACGCTTCGGCCGCAGCTACGCCGCCGACGTGTTCCGATCGAACCCATCCACCGGAAAGAGCTTCATCGTGCTCACCGACTTCGCCTACTACCTCATCTTCACCGCCTACATCCTGTTCACCACCACCGTCGACCGGCCACGGGAATGGTCGGCCACCGTCGGCGCCGACCAGATCGAACACACCATCGTCCGCGTCGGCGGGATTCTGTTGATCATCGGGCTCCTCCACGGCATCAACCTGCTGGTGCTACCGATCATCGGCCGACTCCTCACTCTCAACCGCCGCCTCGACCAACAGATGCGGGAGATCTCGTCTCGCGACCTCGGCGACCGGGACTTCGATCAAGGCCACGCTGACGATCGGATCTGAACGTCGTTTCCGGCTCAGTAACGAAACCCAGCGTGACGATGTCACCCGCACGGGCCGGCCAAACCGTCTGTCGTGCATGAGCACCAGCGTCGTCCACGATCACCAACACCCGCCCCATCAACGCTCGGACGAGACCCGATCGGCGAAGCATCGCCGGTCATTCGCCGGGCACCTCGGCTCCGGACTGATCACCGGCCTCAGTCTTGGAGTGGCGGCACGAGGCTTCATGCGCCTCCTGACCGACGAGCCGGAATTCACGTGGTCCGGGACCATTTTCATCATCGGGTTGTTCGTCGTCTTCGGTCTCGTGCAGGGCCTGGTCGCTGCGATCAGGACCCGTACGACTCGCCGGTGGATCACCGTTCCCGCCCGACTCATCGGCGGGCTCTCCTACCTGATGCTGGGAGGTGGACCGGGCGTACTGATGGTGCCGTTCCTCTGGTTCGGAGCACTCGCACTCTGGCAGACTACGTGGCGATGCTGGCAGCGAGCCACCTTGGCAACGCTCGCCGCGGCCAACATGGTCGGGTTCATTGGGCTGACCCTCAGCGAGGAAGGATTCGACCGCCTCCTCGAACCTCGCGTGATCGCCGGATTCGCGATCTTCGCTGCAACCTACGCCGGCGCCGTGTGGAGTGCCGGGCCGACCCTCAGTCCACGATCGACCGTTGCCGAGGTGCCTGTCGAAGCCATCCGGTCGATCCCCACACCGGCTACAGGCGGACCATCACCCCGGGACCTGACGCACCCCGGTCGAGCCCAGCGTTGACAACCCGCCCCAGACACCCCGACGTCGATTCGACGCGGCCCACCCGCAATCCCGGCTACGGCTGGGGTGGCGGCATCCTCGTCGCTGGCGTGCCCGCCACCATGTCGGGCAACGTGGTCACCGACAACTTCGCGCCCACGATCGGTTCTGGCGTGTTCTGGGACGAAGGCGCCATCGGGACGATGACCGGCGATTTGGTCGTCGGCAACCGCTGCACCACCGACGGCCGAGCCGGAGCTGCGATCCATGTCGATGGAGGCGATCCGGGACCCTCGAGCGTCAGCGCAGAGCGGATCACTGTTGTCGGGCATGCGTGCGCGGACGCGCCCGACGGCGGGGCGATCCTGCTCGAGGCCGGTCGTCCATCGATCACGTCGTCGATCCTGTGGGCGAACGGCGTAGATGTCGGCGACATCACGGGCGACGGCGAGTTCACGATCGACGACTCGACGACCAGCGCCGACGACGACCCCTGTTCGTCGATCCGGCCGGCGGCGACTATTCGCTGCAGTCCTCGTCTCCGGCGGCGGGTCGGGGGGCGTTTGGCTAGTCCTGACGGCTCCGCATGAACCGGACTCGCACACACGAGC
>CALACD010000498.1 GCA_937890445.1 uncultured Acidimicrobiia bacterium
CGTTGTCCGAGGAAGGAACGTCGTTCTGATGGCCGAACTGGCATCGCTGGGCTCGATCTACTGGGGTCAGACCTGGCTCGACGCCCTCCGATCGTCCGGGCTCGATCCGGAGGCACTCGACGCCGGCGCGTCCTATGCCCGACATGACGTCGATCTCGAGGTGTTCGTCGACAAGGGTCGGGTCGAAGCGACGGCAGCGACGGGTCGACGCCTGACCTACGACGTGACCGTCACCATCCCGACGACCACCGATGAGGACTGGTCACGGGTGCTCGAACGCGTGGCATCGACCAGCGCCCGGACTGCGGCCCTGCTCGACGGCATCGCCGAACCAGCGTTGTTGGCCGATGCCCGCGCCGTGGGAGTCGAGTTCATGCCGGGTAGAGGCGAGCTGAACTGGGAATGCACCTGCTCCCGGCTCCAGCCCGACACCGAGGAGAGCCACGAGGTCGAGCCGCAGACGAAGCCGTGCAAGCACGTCGGCGCAGTGCTCTACCTCCTGGCCGACAGTCTCGACGACGACCCATTCGATCTCCTGCTGCTCCGGGGCCGCTCACGTGACGAGATCCGTACTGCCCTGGAGGAGTTGCGGGGCGGCAACGCCCACGGTCGCGACGAATCCCCCGACGCAGCGTGGGCTCGATCTCGGGGCCCGATACCGGAGGTGCCGATGCCTCTGGACGAACCCGGCGCCCTGACACCGTGGGCGACGGATCCTCCCGCCACGGCTCCTTTCACCGCCGAAGGGCTTCGGGTCATCGGCGCCGACGCGGCACGACGAGCACATCACCTCTTCACCAATGGGCCCAGCACGACGCATCTGGATCTCGAACCCATGATCGATGTGGCCCGTCGAGCCTCCGAAACCGAGGGAACTCCCTCTTGGCGAACCTTGGTCAAGCGCAGCGGTCTCAGTTCCCAGGAGTTGGCGGCCCGAGCCGCGGCCTGGAGGGTCGCCGGTCGCGCCGGCGTCCAGGTGCACGTCAGCAGTGATGAGCAACGGCGTGTCAGCGATCGAGCCCAGCTCCGACGTTCGCTCCAGGGATCGTGGTTCCGCTTCGAGAAGCTGTCTGGGCGTTGGACCCTCACCAAGGGGCCGGCCGCTGACCCGAACGAACTCTTGCGCAACGATGATCTGACCCCCAGGGAGCAGTCGTGACCTTCTCCGAGGATTGGAAGCAATGGCGAGCACGGGTGGACCTGGATGAGTACGAGTCTCGATGGGACCGACTCGAGGCGGAGGGCGACGCCGTTCATGGCGAAGCCGACCTGATTTCCTCGCTCGGACCTCGCTCGGTGCTCGACGCCGGATGTGGGATGGGCCGGGTGGGCATCGAACTCCACCGGCGGGGCATCGACGTAGCCGGCGTCGATCTCGATCTCGACCTCCTGGAGCGGGCACGACGACGGTCCCCGGCGATTCCTTGGCACCACGCGGATCTGGCTTCTCTCCGACTCGGGAGAACGTTCGATGTGGTCGCGCTGGCCGGAAACGTCATTCCCTTCGTCGCCCCGACACACCGCCATTCGGCCATTCAGGCCTGCGCGGACCATCTGGGACCGGACGGCATTCTTGTGAGCGGTTTCTCCCTTCGTGTTGGCTGGCCCGGATTCGACATGTACAACTCCTGGTGTACTGACGCGGGTCTTTCGGCTGATCGAGTCTGGAGCAGCTGGGCCAAAGATCCCTTTGTCGAGGGAAGCGACTATGTCGTCACCACACACCGAGCACCACCCGAACTGATCCCAGTTACCGAACATCCCTGATCGGATGTACCCGTCCACCGACAATTGCTCGGTGGCATCGAGAGGAAAGCGACCCCCATCATGTCGGAGCGAATCCATGTCTAACACCGCGAACCAATACTGCGAACACGGCGAGTTCCCGGTGGCCTGCCTGGACTGCATGGCCATGCCACAACCCGTGGCCCCTCGCCCCAAGGCCAGGGCCAAGGCAACCAAGTCACCCATGACCGAGAACGACCTCATTGCTCCACTCGGAGGTTCGCTCGACATCTCGATCCCGGTCGATACGGCCGACGACCTCGTCGGTTCGTCCTGGATCGCGGCCCACGCCTTCCCTCACGATCTTCGCCGCTCCGGGTGGGTCTACCTCCGATGCGAGGGGTCGCTCACCGCCAAGGCCAAGGCCAAGAAGGTCGAATGGCGCAACGAACGGGCCGTTGGTGAGACGGATGCCGGGCCAGGCATGGTGATCACGGTCGACCCCGAATCATGGGATGCATCGGTCGATATTCCACTCGGGCATCTGGCCTCTCGGCAGATCAAGGGGTATCGCTATCTCAAGACGGTCGACGACGGTCAGGTCATTCACTACTCGGGCGGAAAGCCCGTGGCGGACCTCCTCGAAGACGACGAGGACGACGACTGAGGATGCCCGTTCTCGCCATCCCGACGGTGCCGGAATCGCCGCCGGAACTCGGACGGGTCCTCTCTGATCGAAACCGGGGGTCGACCCCTTCTCCGTAGGTTGTCCTGCCCCTGAGGGGTCACATCGACCCACCGGTCCGGGCCGCAAAATCGCCCAGCTGGTGCGGAGCCGCAACGGTTGTGCGGTAGCTTGACCGTGTCATGAGAAGGCGCAGCGAGAATCATCTCGTGCCAAATGAAGAGCGGACCTTGGCGGCAGCTCTCGCCCTCCATCTAGCTGGCACACAACATTTCCACGGCTACCTCCTGGCCGGTCAGCTGAAGAGGCAGCCGAGCGCCGAGCGCGTGATGGCCTACTCGACGCTCTACCGGTGCCTGGACCGTCTCGAGGACCGAGGACTGGTCACGTCGTGGTGGGCACCCGACAACTCGGACTCCGGGGGACCTCCCCGCCGACAGTTCGCCCTGACGGCACCGGGAATCGCGGTTGCCCGCGAGCTACCCGCTCACACGACGCCGGGCTTCAGCTTCGGCTGATCGTCGCCTACGCTCCGATGGTGAGCATGGATCCCGACCACCAGAGCGAACTGCAGCCGACCGACGCATCCGGAACTCCCCAGACGGGTCCCCGACCGCTCGTTGTCGGCCTGACCGGCGGGACCGGCGTCGGCAAGACCACGGTCGCCGAGTTCCTTGCGGCCAAGGGGGCAATCATCGTGGACTGCGACGACCTCGGCCGCCAGGTGGTCGCCCCCGGGGGCGGTGCCTTGGCCGGCATCTTCGAGCGGTTCGGGCCCGACGTCCGCTCGGTGGACGGCACGCTGGACCGTGCCGCGTTGGCGGCCGTCGTGTTCAACGACCCGGACAGCCTCGATGCCCTCAACCAGATCACCCATCCCGCCATCGACGTGTTGATCGAAGCCGCCATTGCAGAAGCTCCGGCCGATGCTGTCGTGATCCTGGACATGGCCGTGCTCGTCGAGTCCGACCTGGGAGCCGGCCAGTATCATCGAGTCGTCGTGGTCGAGGCGGATCTCGACGTGAGAATCGAACGTCTCGGTGCCCGCGGCATGGCTCCCGACGACGCCCGATCACGTATCGCCAGCCAGGCCAGCGACGCAGAACGCCGTGCCGTCGCCGACCACGTGATCCGCAATGACGGGTCACGGGAGCAGCTCTCGGCCCAGGTTGACCACGTGTGGAGTCACCTCGACCACGAGCCGTGAAAGCCGCCGACTTTTCCGCTCGTTCTTCCCGATCGTTGTGACCTGCATCGCACGCGTTGGATGAGCGTTCCGCCATACTTGTCCCGTTCACGGATCGGGTTGTGGAGGCCAGAATGAACGTTCGAAGCATGACGAGGCTGGTGAGCGCGGGCGTACTCTTCGCCACCTCCCTGATGACCACGGTTGCCGTGGGCGCCCAGGAGGTCGACGCACCGGAGGCCGATGGTCAGACGTGTGTGTCGCAGGACATCAACGCTCACATGTGGATCGGGCAGCCGGAACGATCCGACATCTTCGCCATCGACATCCCGGCCGGCACCGTGTCGATTCCCACTGCGACGTCCCGCGACTTCTACCCGGGCCGGAGCCAGGTGGTTCAGGCCAGCGAGAAATGGCAGCTCGAGTTCGTCAACGATGCCGGGGAGACCATCGCGGTGTCCGCGGTGACCGGTGATGTCCCCGACGGCGCCGACGACCAATCCTGGACCGGCAGCCTCGGCACGGTCGACCTGCCTGACGGCGCTGCGGGGATTCGGGCGCTCCATCGCCCCGACCTGCCGGACGCGGGGCCGATCCCCACGAGCGGACAGAGCGTGTGGGCAACCGGTGTCACCCTCTGCTGGCCGACCGCGAATCTGGCCCCGTGCGGCACCGATGCCGATGGCAATGTGATCCCGGTCCTCGAGGACGGTACCTGCGAGGTGGTCGGTGAGGGACCCGTCGTCCCACCGGTCTGCACCGACGCCGACGGCAACACCGTCGCTGCCGGAACCGACGGCACCTGCCCCACCCCGCCACCGGCCGGACCCACGCTGCCCGTCACCGGAGTCGAATCGCTGCTCCTGATCGCCCTGTCCGGGGTGTTCGTCATGGCCGCCGGTTGGTCGTTGGTGCTTCGACCAGGAGCCGTCCTGAAGGACTGATCTTCCCAGGTCCCGACTGGATCGACTTCGCCCATCGGCGGACCCACGCCGCGTCGGTCGGAACAATGGCGTTGCAACGGTGAGCCCGACTGGATCGGGCTCACCTGACGTGTGTCTGACTTGATGTCGCTTCTGCCGGAGGTTTCAGCCCGCATG
>CALACD010000499.1 GCA_937890445.1 uncultured Acidimicrobiia bacterium
GTGCTCGGGCTCGATCCCGATCGGCTCTGGGTGACCGTGCACCTCAGCGATGACGAAGCAGAGGAGATCTGGGCCGAATCGGTGGGCGTTCCCCGAAACCGAATCCAGCGCCTCGACGAGGACAACTGGTGGCGCATGGCCGATACCGGACCCAACGGTCCGTGCTCGGAGATCTTCTGGGACAAGGGGCCGGAGTTCGGACCTGATGGCGGACCAGCGAATCCGGCCTCCGACGAACGTTTCGTCGAGATCTGGAACCTGGTGTTCATGCAGTTCGAGACCGACGACGACGGGGTCAGCAAACCGCTCCCCAAGCCCTCGATCGATACCGGGGCCGGGCTTGAGCGGGTGTTGTCGGTGCTCCAGGGCAAGGAGTCGGTGTTCGAGATCGACGAAATGGCTCGCCTGATCGAAGCCGCCGAGCGAGCGACCGGCTACCGGCTGGGCAGCGACGCCGACGCCGATCTCGCCCTTCGGGTGCTGGCCGAGCATGCCCGGACCATGACCTTCCTGATCAGCGACGGGGTCTTTCCGTCCAACGAGGACCGAGGGTACGTGCTACGTCGCATCATGCGGCGGGCCATTCGCTTCGCCTACCTCCTGGGTGTCGAGGACATGATCGCGGCCAGCCTGGTGGATGCCGTGGTCGAGATCATGGGCGACGACTACCCCGAACTCGTCACCTCACACGAGCTGGTTCGCACCGTTGTCGAGCGCGAAGAACGGCAGTTTCGACGGACCCTGGCCAATGGTGTCAAGATTCTCGACGAGCGGTTGGCCGAGGTGGACGCCGGCGGTGAGCTGGCCGGATCGGTGGCGTTCCTCCTGCACGACACCTACGGCTTCCCGTACGAGGTCACCGAGGAAGTCGTGGCCGAGCTCGGATTCACCGTCGACCGGGACGGTTTCGAACGCGACATGGCCGATCAGCGACAACGAGCCAAGAATGCCCGCAAGACGGTGGCCGGGGCCGACACCCTCGATGATCTCCAACGGGCGGTCGACGGACCCGACCCGATGCCGGGTTTCGACCGCTCGACGGTCGAACTCGAGACGACCATCTACTCCCACTTCACCGAGGTCGACGCCCCCTACATCGTGCTGATGGAAACGCCGTTCTACGCCGAATCTGGAGGTCAGATCGGTGACACGGGGACGCTTTCCTCGGCCAACGCCAGCGCTCGGGTCACCGACACCCGGCTCGGACCCGGAGGCATCCATCTCCACTATGTGTCGGACGTCCAAGGTTCGTTCGAGCCCGGTCAGCCGGTGCGGGCGTCGGTCGATCTCGATCGACGCAACGCCATTCGCCGCAACCACACCGGCACGCATGTGTTGCATTGGGCGTTGCGGCAGGTCCTGGGTGATCACGTCAAGCAGCAGGGTTCGATGGTTGGTCCGGATCGACTCCGGTTCGATTTCTCACATTTCGATCCCGTCACTCCGCAGCAGATCATCGAGATCGAGAATCTGGTCAACGCCGAGCTGTTGAAGAACCCGGTGGCCGAGCACCCCGAGGTCAGCAAGGCCGAGGCGGAGAAGATGGGGGCGATTGCCTTCTTCGGTGACAAGTACGGCGAGCTCGTGCGCGTGTTGCGGGCCGGTCCGTCGCTCGAGTTCTGTGGTGGCACCCACGTCGCGGCCCTGGGAGACATCGGACTTCTCAAGATCATCAGTGAGGGGTCCATCGGTTCCAATCTCCGGCGAGTGGAAGCCGTCACCGGGCCAGAGGTCATCGAGCTGCTCCGCAACGAACAGTTGGTGGTCGACCATGCGGCCGCTGCGCTGAACGTGCCCCGAGCCGAGGTTGTCGACGGCATCGACAAGCGGTTGGCGGACATGAAGTCCCTTCGCGACGATGCCGCGATGCTGCGACGTCAGATGGCGACCGGGCGGGCAGCCGAGTTGGCCCAGGGTGCCGTCGATGGCTGGGTGTTCGGGCGTATCGATGGTCTGGATCGCGACGACCTCAAGGACCTGACGGTGGCGGTGCGCGACGTCGAGGGGATCCGAGGCGTGGTGTTGGGTGGTGCCCCCACAGGTGGGGGAGCGGCACTGGTGGCCGCAGTCACCCCATCCGCGGGAATCGAGGCCGGTGTGCTGCTGGCCGAGGCAGCCAAGCTGATCAAGGGCGGCGGCGGCAAGGGAGCTGATCTGGCCATGGCCGGAGGCAAGGATCCCGCCGGCATCGACGCTGCGGTCGAGCTGGCCCGCGCCGCCGTGGAGGCGAATCCGGGGTGACCCGCGTGCTCGGTGTCGACCTGGGGGCGCGCCGGATCGGGGTGGCGATCTGCGATGACGGTCGGGTGCTGGCCACGCCGTACGAGACGGTGGCCCGGTGCGGAAACCGCACGGTCGAACACGGACGCATCCTCGAGTTGCTCGACGAGACCGGGGCCACCGCCGTCGTGGTGGGGCTACCGCTGTCGCTCGACGGTTCCGAGAACGACGCGACGCGTTCGGCCCGTTCCGAGGTCCGCGGTCTGCAGAAGCGGCTGCGTCGAGAGGGACGCTCGGTGGCGGTGGAGATGATCGACGAACGTCTGACCACGGTCACGGCACACCATCAGTTGCATTCGGCAGGGTTGGCCAGCCGGAAGCATCGAGAGGTGGTCGATGCCACCGCTGCTGCGGTGCTGCTCCAGACCTGGCTCGATCGGGGCTGAGCCGCTGGCCGGGGATCGTTGTCGGAATCGATGTCCCTGGCACCCTTCGTGGGAGCCCGGGCCCTACGATGTCTGTTCGTGACGGTCCCCGACAACAGTCCACGGCTCAGCAGTGCACCGGCCGACAGCAGCAAGACCAACGGTGGTCAGAGCCAGGGCACTGCCCTGGCAACACAGGCCGACGAGGACTCCCGGTCACGCGGCAGGCGGATCAAGATCGCCGATCCAGATGCTGACTACGTTGGTTGGGACGACGAGGAGCACTTCGTCACGGTGCGGCCCCCCGGCCTTCGGATCCTGCGAGCGCTGATCGCCGTTGCCTTGTTGGTGGCGGTGGGCTGGTTCCTCTACACCAGCGCCCGGGGCTGGTTCGACGAGCAGCTCGACCCGCCCGGCGCTCCGGGCGAGGCTCTCCAACTCGTGGTACCGGCCGGCGCCACGACGTCGGACATAGGCCGTCAGCTCGAGAGTCTCGATATCATCCCCAACAGTACGTTCTTCCGCTACTACGCCCAGTGGAAGGGTGAGGGTAACTTCCAGGCCGGCGAGTACTTTGTCCCGGTCAACTCCTCGGTGCAGGAAGCGATCGATGTGCTCAACCTCGGACCGACGCCGCAGTCCTACCAGTCGTTCACCGTGCGGGAGGGGCTGTGGGCCGAGGAGATGATTCCCGAGATCGCCCGTCAGCTGGACAACGTCACCGAGGCAGAACTCCGAGCGGTACTGGCCTCGGGCCAGATCGTTCCGCGCTACCGGCCCGATGGCGTCACCAGCTGGGAGGGCCTGTTGTTTCCCGACACCTACCAAGTGAACGTCAACGACACCGCACTCGATGTGCTGCTGAAGATGTCTGATGAGTTCACCAGGGTGACCGGCGAGCTGGGATACGGGGCAGCGGAGACCCAGCTGAACCGGCCGGCCTACGAGGTCCTGATCGTCGCTTCCCTGATCGAAGCCGAGATCAAGATCGACGACGAACGTGCTCTGGCGGCCTCGGTCATCTACAACCGACTGCGCGAGAACTGGCCGTTGGGTATCGATGCCACCTGCATCTACGGATCCGGCGACCGGCGGGTACAGCTCACCGTCGACCTTCTCCAGGCACCCGACAATCCCTATGGATGTCGCACCGTCGTCGGCCTCCCTCCGACGCCGATCGCGCTGCCCGGTCGGGCATCACTGGAGGCGGCCATCAATCCGGCCGAGACCGACTACATGTATTACGTCTTGACCGACCCATCCGGTTCGCACACCTTTGCCACCACCGACGAAGAGTTCGCCGAGGCCAAGGCCCTGTGTCAGGAGTTGGGTCTCTGCTGAGCATTCGAGGCACCACCCGTCTGGCGGCCGTGATCGGTGATCCGGTTCGTCATTCGAGATCGCCCAGCATCCACAATGCGGCCTTCGCAGCGCTGGGGATCGACTGGGTCTACCTGGCCTTCCCGGTGGCCGGGGGGCAAGGACACGACGCGCTTCGAGCGATGCGAACTCTGGGCATCGACGGGCTGTCGGTCACCATGCCGTTGAAGGGGGAGATCGCAGGGGCCGTCGATCGGCGGACAGAGGCCGTTGCCCGACTCGGAGCCTGTAACTGTGTGGCTCGTGACGGCAACGAACTGGTCGGGCACAATACCGACGGTGGAGGTTTCGTCGCCGCGCTGAAGTCCGAGCTCGGGTGCGACCCGTCCGGGTCACGGGTTGCCGTCATCGGGGCCGGAGGCGCAGCCCGCGCCATCGTGCATGCGCTCGGTCAGTCGGGTGTCGACCATCTCGTCGTCGTCAACCGGTCACCGGACAACGCGGCCGTGGCGGCTGCGCTGGCTCCCCAGGCGGTGGTCGGGTCACTCGATCTTCTGCCCGACGTCGACATCGTCGTGAACGCGACATCGATCGGCATGGAGGGCGGCCCTCCCGGTTCGCCGGTGCCCGCCGACCTGCTGCGGTCCCATCATCTCGTGGCTGACATCGTGTATCAGCCCTTGGACACGCCACTGCTCCGCGATGCTCGGCTGATCGGTGCCCAGACGATCGGAGGCCTCGGAATGTTGGTCCACCAGGCCGCCATCGCGTTCGAGCTGTGGACGGGTCTCGCGGCTCCGTTGGACGCCATGTCCGAGGCCGTGCGGATCGGTTTGGCCGACGCCTGAGCTCCTCCGAGCCCGACCTCGACGTCGGGTTTCCTCGGCGCCATGGGGCGTCCGGACCAGAAACGACTCACATTCGGGCCGCCGGTTCCGATGGGGCACGGTCCGGTCACCGAGCCGGCGAGTCGGTGCAACGACGTGATCATCGACTTCGGATGCAAAGGGTGTGCTTCATGCTGCAAGGATCGCTCGACAACTTTTCGCTCGATGAAGTGCTCGGTCTCCTGGCCGGGACCTCGAAGACTGGCCGTCTTCGTGTCAGCGGCGATCGTGGGACCGGCTCGCTCTGGCTCGACCAGGGCCAGCTGATCTCGGGCTCGACCGCGCCGGGCACCACCCTCGAGCTCGGCGATGCCGTGTTCGAACTCATGCGGTTCCGTACCGGCAATTTCTCGTTCAACATGGACGAGGCTCCCGATGTCGCCAGCGATCCGGTCGCGGTGGCCCAGGTGGTCTCCGATGCCGGTGAGCGGCTCGAGGAATGGAGATCGATCGAGGCCGTCGTGCCATCGCTCGACCACATCGTGACCTTGAAGGCCGAGTTGCCCGTGCCGACGATGACGATCAGCCAGGACGAATGGCGAGTCGTGATCGCCACCGGCGAGCGGGCTGCGGTCCGAGAGCTGTGCGCCGCTCTCGATCTGGGTGAGGTCGACGGCAGCCGGGTGCTGAAGGGCATGATCGAACGCCAGCTGCTGGCGATCCAGGAAGATGCCCGAACACCGACCCGATCTGCGGCAGCAATCGAGCTCGAACCCATCGTTGATCCTGTGGGCGCGGGTTCCGTGGCCGACGACTCGGCGGTCATTGCTTCGCCCCGAAGCGAAGCCGTGATCATCGACGGGGTTCCGTTCCAGATCGACAGCACGGAGGCGTACCCGGCCCCGGACGAGCCGGTCGAGATGCCGTCCTTCGGGTCGGTGCTCCAGGCTGGAGTGGTAGCCGAACCGATCTTCGACGCCGAAGCAGCCGGGATCACCGACGAGGTGCCGGTATCGGTGCAGGCCTCGGTCCCGCCCCCGGTCCGCCCCGGCACGCCGCACCAGGCCCGGCGGTCTGGTGATCAGCTCGCGCCCCCGCCTCCGCCCCGACCCATGGAGCTGACGGCTGACGACCCGCAGCTCGGTCATGGCGTGCCACCCATGCCCGCTCCCCCGATCGCCGATCTGGCGTTCGACTTCGCGTCACTGGCGTCGCCCGACTTCTCGCCCGACTTCGAAACCCCTTTCACCGACCCGTCCGACACCGTCGAGATGCCGCCCGCTCCGTCGCCGGCCGATGTCGTCAGGTTCGATTCGGCCCCCGTTCCCGAGCCCCTCGGCACCGATGCCGAGCCCGTCGATTCGGGCATCGACTATGGCGGTCTGCTCGACGAGGGCGACGATGATGACGGAAGTCTCCTCATGCGGTACCTCAAGTCCGAGCGCTGATGCTGATCGTCGTTCTGTCCCTCATCGGACTGGCCCTGGGGCCCATGATCGGGATCGTGGTCGATCGCGCCGTGGAACGGGAGCGCCCGGCCTTGACGCACCGGTGCCCGACCTGTCGCAGCGACCTCGGTCGCTCATCGATGGCGCCGGTATGGTCGTGGTTCGCCCGTTGTCCCCTCGACGCCGCTCACCCCGTGTGGAGATATCCGCTGACCGATGTCGCAACCGCGGTGCTGTTCGCGGCGGGGGCGGCCCGATTCGGCTGGAACTGGGAACTCGGTCCGTATCTGTTCCTGTTCGGTGCATTGGTGGCCATGTCGGTGATCGATCTCGAAACCCACCTGTTGCTCGATCTGCTGACCTTGAGGACGCTGGCCGTCGGCATCGTGCTGGTCCTCGTCCTGAGCGGATCCAACGGTGCCGAGGATCACATCTGGCCGGCCCTGATCGGAGCCGGCGTCTACGGGGGATTCCTCGGCGCCGCCTTTCTGGCCTATCCACCCGGGCTCGGTTTCGGGGACGTCAAGCTGGCACCCACCCTCGGCCTGTTCCTGGGTTGGATGACCGATGATCCTCTGGTCGCCGTGCGGTTGGTCATGTACGCCATGCTTCTCGCGTTCGCGGCGGGCGGCCTGGTCGGGCTGGCCCTGAACCTGGCCCGCAACGATCGGAAGGCCGAAGTCCCCATGGGGCCGGCGTTGGCACTCGCTGCGGTCGTGATCGTGACGATCTCGAGTCCCGACCTCACGAGTCTCTTGACGCTGTAGGCGAAAGCCTGCTGATGCTGGTGCAGAGTGAGAGGGCCTAGCCTTGGGCCTGTGTCGTCCGAGATTCCGTCCTCCGAGATTCCGTCCTCCGAGATTCTGACCGAGTTCGTCGATCTACCCGACGGCCGGTCCTATCCGGTCCACGTCGGACCCAAGGCGATCGGTCGTCTGGCCGAACTGCTCCCTCCGACGGCTCGGCGCGCCGCCGTCATCACCCAGGCCGGTATCGGCGTCGAGGTCGACCCCGGCATCGATGCCCGAGTCTTCGTCGTACCCGAAGGCGAACAGGCCAAGCGACTCGGCGTCGTCGAGGACCTGGCCAGCCAGATGGCGTTGTGGGGTATGACTCGCAACGACGTCGTCATCGCCGTCGGCGGGGGAGTGGTGACCGATCTCGGGGGATTCCTGGCAGCCACCTATCACCGGGGCGTACCCGTCGTGCACGTCTCCACCACGCTGCTCGGTCAGATCGATGCCGCCATCGGCGGCAAATGTGGCGTGAACCTGCCCGAGGGAAAGAACCTGGTCGGAGCGTTCTGGCAACCGATCGGTGTGATCTGCGACACCGATGTCCTGGCCACCATGCCCGAGCGTGAGTATCGCAGCGGCCTGGGCGAACTGGCGAAGTACCACTTCTTGGGCGGAGGGCGGTTGGATGATCTCCCGCTGCCGGAACGGGTCGCCCGTTGCGTGCGGATCAAGGCCGATGTCGTCGCTGCCGATGAGCGCGAGGGAGGTCGACGGGCTGTCCTGAACTACGGGCACACGCTCGGCCACGCGCTCGAGACGGCTGGTCGCTACGACATCCGCCACGGGGAGGCCGTTGCTGTCGGCCTGGTGTACGCAGCCGAGGTCGCGAGGCGTCTGGGTCGTATCGACGACGCTGCGGTGACGGAGCATCGTCGAGTCGTGTCCCAGTACGGCTTGTCGACGGTGGTGCCCCAGGATTCGGATCCTCGCGAGCTGATCGCCCTGTTCGCTCGTGACAAGAAGGCAACAGAAGGCATCACCTTCGTCCTCGACGGCGATTCCGGCGTGGAGACGATCCGTGTCGACGACGAGGCATTGCTCCTGGACTCGTTCGAGGCCGTGCGGTGAGTGGTTCGTCGACCCTCCTGCCTGCCCTGGTCGTCACCCATCGGTTGACGACGCTTCGTCAGGCCCTGGCCGAGCGCGGTCTCGACGGCATGCTCGTCACCAAAGCAGTCAACGTCCGCTGGTTGAGTGGGTTCACGGGATCCAACGGCCAGTTGGCGGTGACTGCGGACGGATTCGTGCTGGTCACCGATGGTCGGTATCGCCAGCAGGCCGCGGACGAACTGTCGGCCGCTGGGTGTTCGGCATCGGTCGAGGTCACCGCGACTGCTGTCGGCGCGGTGTTGACCGCCGTGTTCGCGACCGGAACCTCGGTCGGTTTCGAGGCGGCCGACATGTCGGTGACCGCTCACCACCGGTTGGAGGCTGACCTTGCGGGACGACGCCTGGTGGCCACCGAGTCACTGATCGAAACACTCCGACAGATCAAGGACGAGGCCGAGATGGAACGGCTCCGGCGGGCCTCGGCCATCGCAGACGCCAGCTTCCAGGCGGTGCAGCCACTGTTGCACCAACGACCGACCGAACGGCGGTTGGCGGCCGAAGTCGACCATCAGATGCGGCTGCGAGGGGCGGAGGACGTCAGCTTCTCCACGATTGTCGGGTCCGGACCGAATTCGGCGTTGCCCCACGCCAGGCCCACCGATCGCGTCATCGAACCGGGTGATCTCGTGGTCATCGACTTCGGCGCCAAGATCGACGGGTACGGCAGCGACATGACCCGCACCGTCGTGGCCGGGTCGGAGCCCACCGCAGATCAGCAGCGGCTGTACGAGGCCGTGCTCGAGGCCCAGCAGGCCGGCGTCGCGGCGGTGGCGGCCGGGGTCAGCGAACGCCTCATCGACACCACGTGTCGGGACGTCTTGGCCCGACACGATCTCGGCGAGGCGTTCGTTCACGGTACGGGCCACGGGATCGGGCTGGAGATCCACGAACAACCCATCCTCTCGGGCCGATCGGTCGGTATCCTGCGCTCCGGTCTGGTGGTGACCGTGGAGCCTGGAGCCTATCTCCCCGGATTCGGTGGGGTACGCGTCGAAGACTCGGTGATCGTCACCGAACAGGGATGTCTCCCGATCACGAAAAGTCCGAAAGGTCTCGTCCCAGAGTTCGACCGAGCTCCTGGGTGAGCGAGTCCGCCGGTGACCATCCCCTCGCACCCGACCCCTCGCACCCAAGTGCCCCTCGACCAACTGCTCTCGACCAACCGATTTCAAAGGATGAACCATCGTGGCAATGACCACCAACGACTTCAAGACTGGCATGACCATCGACCTCGACGGCGATCTTCTCACGGTTCTCGAGTTCCAACACGTGAAGCCGGGCAAGGGCGGAGCGTTCGTACGCACCACCCTGCGCAATGTTCGTACCGGGTCGGTGGTCGATCGTCGGTTCAATGCAGGCGAACGGATCGAGCGAGCCTTCATCGAGAAGCGTGAGCAACAGTTCCTGTACCGAGACGGCACCGACTTCGTGGTCATGGACAACGAGTCGTTCGAACAGTCGACGGTCAGTGAGACGGCCATGGCCGATGCGGCCAAGTTCATCACCGAGGGTTCGGCCGTCGTGCTGTTGAAGTTCGGTGACGAGGTCATCGGCACCGAGCTGCCCGCCTCGGTCGAGTTGGCCATCATGGAGACCGAGCCCGGGGTCCAGGGCGATCGCGTGTCGGGAGCTCGGAAGCCAGCCACACTCGAGACCGGTCACGTCGTCCAGGTGCCGTTGTTCGTCGGACCCGACGATCGAATCAAGGTCGATACCCGGACCGGCGAATACATCACCCGGGCGTGAGCGATTCGACGTCAGGTGCCGGCCGGCCGCGACCATCCGGCTCCGCCAACTCAGGACCAGGAAGCTCGGCCAGTCGGCGCGAGGCTCGCGAGCGGGCCCTCGAACTGGCCTATGAGGCCGAGTTGCGACAGGCCACCGTCGACGAGATTCTGGCCACGTTGCTCGTCTCCCCCGAGTACTTCGCCATCGAACTCCTGCGGGCCGCCGAGGCCGAGCGAGGCAAG
This sequence comes from uncultured Acidimicrobiia bacterium, assembly GCA_937890445.1. Lineage (GTDB taxonomy): Bacteria > Actinomycetota > Acidimicrobiia > Acidimicrobiales > SZUA-35 > JAHECQ01. The sequence continues at coordinate 10,118 of CALACD010000499.1, forward strand.
GCCGACGGGCTGATCGAGCAGTACGCCAAGGGTTGGTCGCTGGCCAGGATGGCAGTCGTCGACCGACTGGTCATGCGGCTGGCGGTGGCCGAGATGCTCTCGTTGTCCACACCGACCGGTGTGATCCTGTCCGAAGCCGTCGAACTGGTGGGTCGCTACTCGACCGATGAGTCGAGCCGATTCGTCAACGGCGTGCTCGCCGCCATTGCCCGGGACGTTCGCTGACAGGCGGTTCGCCCTTCGGTCGCTCGGCGTCGTTACCTGAGGACAAAACTTGAGGAAAACCACTCAAGAAATTTTTTCCCCGACCCGAAGCACTGTGCATGCTTCGCACCCTCCTGATCCGACTTCTCGTGGTCGCGCACCTGGCCACTCTCGTCGGAGTACTCCCGGTCGGACACACCTCCGTCGGCGCCGTTGGCTCACCCTGGATCGACACGTCGAACCGTGCAGCCGTGATCGCCGCCCATCAGGCCGAGTTCTCCAAGACCACGCCGGCCATCAACTGGACCGGGAACCGATCCACCTGCGCCCCGGGAACGACCAGCCAGGCCTATCGGAATGCCATCTTCGCTCGGGTCAACTACTTCCGGGCCATGGCCGGCGTACCGGCGAACGTCACCGAGAACCCCACCTGGTCAGCCATGGCTCAGGAAGCTGCGTTGATGATGAGCGCCAGC
>CALACD010000500.1 GCA_937890445.1 uncultured Acidimicrobiia bacterium
AGCGCATCACGCATCGATTCGGCGCCGTAGCCGCCGAGTGCCGGGCCGTTCTTCATGGCCGAGCACACGATCAGCACCGGCAGATCGAATCCGGACGATCTGGTCGGGTTGTCGGTGTGGCTGGCGAACACGATCGTCGGTCCGATCAGCCGAGACGACGGCTCCACTCCGCTGGGCGCGCTCCAGGGGCGGGTCGCTGACGCCGTCGGCGGCTGACCGACCGACTCCGGTCGAAGTCCAGCGATGGCTGGGGCTCGGAGGAACCGACGCCAGCGTGATCGCGATTGCCGAGCGATTGGGGCAGTCGGAGATCGCCACGCTGGACCGGCGGCACTTCTCGGTCGTGCGTCCTGCTCACGTGGATGCCTTCCTGCTGGTGTCATGACCGCCCGGCGTTGTGCACGATCCGGCGGGACGCTTCGTAGACGGCGTGAAGGGGGATGGGTTCGCCGTCGCCGTCGGTGAATACCCAAGCGCTGTCCTTGTCGAGGCCGACTGCTGTGAACTCGGCTGCCCGGTGGGCCCGCCAGCCTTCGAGCACGGCGATGCTGGTGTCGTCGAGCGCGATGGCCGAAGGGTGCTCCTCCGCCGGCTCGCCGCACCCACCGAAGCGTGATCGCGCTGGGGAAACAATCGCGACAGTCTCTGAGACGAGATCAGGAGCGCATCAGCTGCTGCGTGATACCGGCCTCGGCGCACGCCAGTCGAAGTGCATCGCAGCGACGCGGAGCGCGAACACGCCGATGGCCGTGACGATGGCGATCGTGCCCGAGTACCAGTCGTTGTTCCAGGTGACGGCGGTTGCTGTGGCGCCGACCGCTGCTGGGATGGCGTAGAGGGTGCTTTCCGGTCGGAAGATGCTCGGCTGTTCGTCGGCGAGGACGTCGCGGATGATCCCTCCCCCGACGGCGCTGATCACCCCGATGAGTACTGCGCCGACGGCGCTGACCCCAAAGGCGGCCGCCTTCACCGCGCCGGTGACGCAGAACAGACCCAGGCCGGCCGCGTCGAACAGCATCACGCTGCGGTGTAGGCGGCGATCGATCTGCTCGTGGCCGACGAACACGAGCGCTGCGGCGATCAGCGGGACGACGAGGTACCAGAGGTTCTCGAAGGCGACAGGAGGCGTGGCGCCGAGGATGAGATCGCGGGTGACACCGCCGCCGAGCGCGGTGACCGTCGCCAACGCGACCACGCCGACGAGTTCGTAGCTCTTGCGCACTGCGAGCAGACCACCCGACAGACCGAAGGCGAACACCCCGATCAGGTCGAGAGTGCGTTCCACGTCGGCGTTGAGACCCGTCGCCGTCTCCAGTGCGGAGAGAACCGTGAGAGCGGTCATCGGTGTTCCGTCATTGGTGAACCTGTAGAGCGACGTCGTGGTCGTCGAGGCCGGCGAGGTTGTTGTGTGAGGCGTCCCATCGTTGGTGAAACGTGGCCTGGACGGATGCGACCGTGTCGGTGCGTCGCAGCGTGAATGAGCCATCGACGGTACCGGCGACGCCGATCTCGGCGAGGGACCGACCTGTCACAGCCTGGTCGAACGAGTCGTGCAGGACGAGTCGGTACTCGTGGATGAGCTCATCGATGCGCGGTGATTGTTCGTGGACCCAGTCGTCGTTCGCTTGCATAGCAGACACCCTACGCATCGTCGTGTCTGCGACAGATGCGAGTCGCCGAGATGCCAGGTTGTGATCGGCGCTACAGAGGTTGCAGGCGTTGGAGGCTGCCCACGCTCGGCTGGCAGACTGGACTGGTGTCGGAGTCTCCTCGCAATCATTGCCGCCCTTGGGAGTTGACCGAGGACGATGTCGCGTCGGCTGTCGGCCGGATCCGGGCGCGCGATGCCGGTCTTGCGGAGGAGGCGGAGCACGTCATCGGGTCGTTGACGTGGGGCGAGGGTCCGGGCGTGATGAGCCAGTCGGGGCTGCAGGAGTGGCTCTGGTATGTGGTGCCGACGAAGTATCTGACCGATGAGGTCGGTTACATGGGTCGCCTCGCCGAAACGGCGGCGGTGCTCTTCGACGAGCTCGGTCTGCACGGGTATGCGGCGATCTGTCGGTCGGACGAAACGGCGGAGGTCCATGAGGCGTTCGACCGGTCAGATACGGCCGGCCGCTCTGCGATGAGGAAGGCGATCGAGCGATCCGGTATCGACGCGCCCGACGTCGACGACTTCGCCTGGTCGTCAGTGATGCGGACCGAGGAGGCCAACGCCCGCTCCGCGGTCGAGGCCGCGTTGGAGGAAGCGCTCTTCACCGGGGAGATGACGGTCGGGGCCAAGGGATGGCGCGAGGTCCAGACGCGGGTGTGTACGCGTGTTCTCGACGGTGACCATCCCCAGATGCCGGGTCAGTCGTGGCGCACGGCGGTCGTGACCGAGCGGATCGAGTCGTGGGTGTCGGCGGCTGAGCGTCGCAGCCCCACGCTGTTGGCGGCTCGAGCGCAGATCGCGAACCGGCTCCTCCATCCCGTCGAGCCGCCTCCCGAGGCGAACGTTGCTCTTTGTCCGTTGGTGTGGTTGTTGGAGCGGTGGGGCGATGAGCAGCCGTTGACCGAGGCTGGCTACCTGAAGCCTGCATTCGTTCAGTCGCTGCAGACCGAGCGTCCCTGGACCGACCCGTTCGATCAGCCCGTGAAGATTGAGCTCGATGACCACGTGCTGCACGACCTTCGGGGTTGGCTGCAGCGAGCCGGCGCGGTCCGCAAACACAAGGCGAGCTTGCGCAGAACCCCGCTCGGCCGGAACATCGCAGCCGATCCTGCGGAAGCCTGGCGGGCATTGACGATGAACCTGGTTGTCGGTGACGAGTGGGGGAGGTTCGTTGGCGAGAGCGCCCTGCTGTTCCTTCTCGGCCAAGACCAGCCGGTCTCGGACAACACCCCGCCGGTCTTCATCCGTGAGTGCGCATTCGAGATGGGATGGCAAACGACCACCGACGGAATCACCGAGCCCCCGTCGCTGCGCGACGTGTCCTGGACGCTCGCCGACGCCCGCCATGTCTGGGATACCTGCGCGCTCACCGAGACCTCCGGCGATTGGGGTAACCGCCGGGTCTCGCTGACCGATACCGGTCGGGCAGCAGCGCTCAGCTACCTGCGCCACGTCGCTGCCGGCCCGAAGGACTCGCCGTGGTGAGCGGCAAGTCGCGCCAGCCGGCCCGATTCGGCGCCGAGGTGTGGTCGGAACGGTTCGGGCGGGACTGGTCGCTTTGGGACCTCTGGTACTGCGTCGTGATCGAACTCGACCACGACGGCGACCCCGACAGCCTCCGGCAGGTTTTCGTCGAAGCGATCCGATCGCCCGGATACGGGTCGGGACGCGACGCTGAGGCGATGCTCAACCATCTCGACGATCTCCTGTTGCGACTGGCTGAGGTGGACCGTCGACCTGGTGAGGTCCCGGGGCCGGACGTGTTCGCCGACAAGAGTGTCGTGAAGCGCGCTCGGGACAAGGTCGGAGGTCGAGTGTCGCTGGAATGGCGGGCCAAGACCGAACCGATGCTCAACACGCCCCGCGTCCTGGTCGAAGCGCAGGCCCGTTTCGGGTGGGATGCGTTCGGCTCGGATCCAGCCCGCTTCTACGAGCGACTGCGACCGATCGCCGACGGCAAGTGCCATGTGAACAAGTACGAGAGCTTCGATGTCGTCGATCGCCTCGTGTCGCGGCTCACCGAACTGGACGGCCCGCGCCGCACGATGGTCGACCGGGTCAGTCTCTACCGGGCGTTTCACACCGCCGGGCTCGTGCTCGCAGATCGAACCGATGACAGTCACGGCAATGTCGGCGAGGCCCGAACAGCCGCATGGGAGACCTACCTGTCGCTCGACTGGCACAGCGCCGGCATCGAACCTGCCGCCTACTGGCGTGACCTTTGCGCCCTGCTGATCTGGGAGCCCTACGCCCTCGACCACCGGGGCGAGACGGCATGGTTCATCAAGGTCCACGCCGACGAGATCGGACTCGTCGCCCAGATCCTCCGCGAGTTCGAAGCAGAGCTGCGTTCGGCAATTCTCGACTGGGAAGCCGACCGCGCCCTCGAAGCCGTGGCGCACCTCTACCTCGCGACCGGACACTCCGATGGTTCCGTCGACGCGGTGACAGTGCTCGGTTCGCGATCGTGGCAACCGATCGTCGCCATGGCCGAACACGTCATCAGATCGGGCGACCGGAACATAGCCGCGAAGGTCTTCGATGCCGCCGACCAGTCGGGCTTCCACCAGAAGCTGCTGGCCGACCGCCGAGCCAGCCTTGGCGTCAACCGATGATCGCTCTTGCGCTATGATCGCTTCGGTGCGATGATGGCGGGGTGGTCGAGCTCGAGGCGCACGATGAGGTAGTCGAGTGGTTCGACTCGCTCACCAAGGATGAGTGGGAACGGGTGTCGATCATGGTGGACCGGTTGGTCGGATTGGGGCCAAGAGCTCGGATGCCGTTGTCGAGGAGTCTCGGTGACGGGTTGTTCGAGTTGAGGTTCACACTCGGCCCGACGGCTCGTCGGATCACGG
>CALACD010000501.1 GCA_937890445.1 uncultured Acidimicrobiia bacterium
GATCGTCCTCGATGCCGTCGAACGCACCGGCGTCGAGCCTGCCTTCCACGCCGGCCACAGCTTGGGCGAGTATTCGGCGCTCACCGCGTCGGGTGCGATCAGCTTCGAGGACGGCGTCCGCCTCGTGACCGAGCGCGGCAATGCCATGCAGGCGGCCGCAGACAGCGTCGAAGGCACGATGTACGCCGTGCTGGGCCTGGATGACGACAAGGTCGAGTTGGCCTGTGACCGCACCGACGGCGATGTCTGGGTCGCCAACTACAACGCACCGGGGCAGGTCGTCATCGCCGGCAGCCCCGAGGCTCTGGCGGCGGCGACGACCAACGCCAAGGAACTGGGGGCCAAGCGAGCCATGCCGATCAAGGTGGGGGGTGCCTTTCACACTCCGTTCATGTCGCCGGCTCGCGATCGGTTGCGCAAGGCCCTGGCCGACACCGAGTTCCGAGATCCGACTCGACCGGTCTTCGCCAACGTCGATGCCCTTCCCCATCCCAAGGGCGAGGAATGGGCCAACCTGATGGGGGCCCAACTCACCAGCCCGGTTCGATGGCGCCAGACGCTCCACAATCTCGCCGATGCGGGAGTCACCGTCTTCCTCGAGTTGGGACCGGGCACGATTCTCACCGGCATGGTCAAACGAACCCTCGACGGCACCACCAACCTGGGTGTGAGCACGCCGGGCCACGTCGATCAGCTCTTGGCCAGCTTGTCGACGGCAACGGAGACTGGCGGGGTCCGTGAAGGCGAATACCTCTTCGCCGTCGAACGTCTGGTCGTGAGTCCTTCCACCGGAGTGTTCACCCCGGTCGATGGCCTCGCCACCCAGGAGACGTTGGTGGCCGGTCAACTCGTCGGCCACGTCGGTCAATCCGAAGTCCGCTCCGCCTTCGCCGGGTCCCTCCAAGGTGTGCTGGCGGTGGCCGGCGAACGGGTCACCACCTCGCAACCCATCGCCTGGCTGCGCACCACCTGACGTTCCGACCCCCACCATGCCGACGAATCCGCATCTCCCCCACAGGAAGACCTCCACATGACGCCCCCTTCACCATCCGTGGGATTCCGCTTCGCCGGGACCGGATCATCACTGCCCCCGGGCGTCTTGACCAACGACGACCTCGCCGTCGGCATGGACACGACAGACTCCTGGATTCGGGAGCGAACCGGCATCGGGGCCCGCCACATCGGAAGCTCGACTTCGGAGCTCTCCACCGAGGCCGGTCGCCAGGCCATGCAACGAGCCGGACTCGGCCCGGCCGACATCCAACAGGTGATCCTGGCCACGACCTCGCCCGACTACATCTGTCCCGGAACCGCTCCGGCGGTCGCTCACGCCCTCGGGCTCGATTGCGGCGCCTTCGATGTCCAGGCCGCCTGCTCGGGGTGGGTGTACGGCTTGGTCGTGGCCAACGGCCTGATGCTGCAGGGCATGGACAACATCCTGGTCATCGGGGCCGAGAGTCTCGATCGCATCACCGATTACACCGCCCGCGACACCGGCATCCTGTTCGGCAACGGTGCCGGCGCCGCCATCGTCCAGCAGGATCCGACCGGAGCCGGGAGAATTCTGGGCTGGGATCTCGGGGCCAACGGCGACTACGTCCACATTCTCTATGCCGAGCACGGCAACGTCCTGCAGATGGACGGCAAGGAAGTGTTCCGTCAGGCAGTCGTGGCCATCCAACGAACCACGGCAGCCAGCCTCGAGATGGCCGGGCTCACCGTGGCCGACATCGATCTGGTGATTCCTCACCAGGCCAACGTCCGCATCGTCGAAGCGGCCTGGAAACGATTGGGCTTCGACATGGACAAGACCGCCATGATCCTGGAGAAGACCGGCAACACGTCTGCCGCGACCATTCCGATCGCGTTGGCCGACTCGTTGTACCGGGGCCGGATCTCCCAAGGCGACAAGGTCATGTTCATCGGTTTCGGAGCCGGTATGACGTGGGCCAGCGTCATCGTCGAATGGAACGGCGATCTGACCGGCACCGAAGCGTGGTGACGTCCTCGTGACCGACCGACCAGTCGACACCGACGCCAGCCGATCCACCTCGGACCCAGCGAGGGTGGTCTTCGTCACCGGCGGCACCCGTGGGATCGGGCTCGCCTGCGCCATTGCGCTGGCCGATGCCGGACACCACGTGGCGGTGGGAGCCCGATCTCGACCCGCCGACCTCGACGATCGCCTCCTGTGGGTCGAGTGCGACGTGACCAGCACCGAGTCCGTCGACGCAGCCTTCGACGCCGTCGAGTCCGCCTTCGGCCCGGTCGCCATCCTGGTCGCCAATGCCGGCATGACGCGCGACACGCTGGTGCTCAGGATGAGCGTCGATGACTTCACCGATGTGCTCGACGCCAATCTGGCAGGCGCTTTCCGGGTTGCCAAACGAGCAGTCAAGGGAATGATGAAGGCCCGGTGGGGTCGCATCGTGTTCATGTCGTCCGTTGTCGGCGCCATGGGCCAGACCGGCCAAGCCAACTACTCCGCCTCGAAGTCCGGCCTCGTCGGGTTGGCCCGATCACTGGCCCGGGAATTCGCCTCTCGGAACATCACCGTCAACCTCGTCGCCCCCGGCCCGATCGACACCGACATGCTGGCCGCGCTGGGCGACGACGCCCGCTCGATGATCGCCGGAGCGGTACCCCTGGGCCGAGTTGGATCGACCGACGATGTGGCTGCCGCGGTGAAGTATCTGACATCGGAGCAGGCCGGTTACGTGACAGGCGTAACCATTCCCGTCGACGGCGGTCTAAGCATGGGCACCTTCTGACGAGGCGCGCCTACCGGCACACATGCAGAGGGACAGATTCCCTCTAACGTAAGGACTTCGCCCTCGGCATCGAGGGTGACCGAGGGTTCAGGAGGAACCAAAATGAGTGAAGAACAGAACTTCGAGCGATTCGTGAAGTGCGCCGTCGAGGTCCTCTCCGTCGATGCAGCGAAGGTCGTCAAGGAAGCCAAGTTCGCCGACGATCTCGACGCCGACAGTCTCGATCTGGTCGAGTTGGTCATGGCCTTGGAAGAAGAATTCGACGTCACTGTCGAAGAGGAAGAGCTCGAAGGAGTCGAAACCGTCGGTGGCGCCTACGACTTGGTCGTCGGCAAGCTCTAATGACCGAACTGCGTAGGCGCGTCGCGGTGACCGGCCTCGGCGTCGTGGCCCCGTGCGGCATCGGGCGGGACGCGTTCTGGAAGGGCCTGTTCGCCGCCCCTCCCGCTGGGGATCAGCAGCAGATTGCCGACTGGGATCCGTCGCCCTGGTTCGACAGCCCGAAGGAAGCCCGACGAGCTGACCGATTCCAGCAGTTCGCGCTCGCTGCGGCGGCGGAGGCCTTGGCCCAGAGTGGCGACCTCGGGGCGGACCCGAGCCGCTGTGGGGTCATGATCGGCACCGGCATCGGCGGCATCTCGACCAACGAGGAACAGATCGTCATTCGCCACGAGCGCGGCGATCGACGCGTCTCTCCCTTCCTGATCCCGATGATGATGCCGAACGCAGCTGCTGCTGCGGTGTCGATGCGTCATGGGCTCCAGGGACCGTGCGAAGCCATTGTCACCGCCTGCGCAGCCGGCACCCATTCGATCGGACGTGCGATCGATCTCATTCGTCACGGGCGGACCGATGTCATGTTGGCCGGAGGCAGTGAGGCTCCGATCACGCCGACGGCACTGGCCGGGTTTCGTAACATGACGGCCATGACCAATTCCGGCACCTCGATGCCCTTCGATGTGCGACGTGACGGTTTCGTCATCGCCGAGGGTTGTGCCGTGCTCGTTCTCGAAGAATGGGATCGAGCCAGTGAGCGAGGCGCCACCATCCTGGGAGAAGCCATGGGGTCGGCCAGCACGGCCGACGCCTATCACATCACCGCGCCTGCCCCTGGTGGAACCGGTGCGGTGCGTTCGATGGAACTCGCGCTCGAAGATGCGGGTCTGTCGGCTGCCGCCATCCGTCACATCAATGCCCATGGCACGTCCACTCCTTTGAACGATGCAGCCGAAGCCCACGCCATGGCCAAGGTCTTCGGAGTCACCGACGGGCCGGTGATCACCTCCACCAAAGGCGTCACCGGTCATGCCCTCGGCGCGGCCGGAGCGTTGGAGGCAGCTGCTGTGCTGTTGGCCATCCAACACCGGATCGTGCCGCCGACGGTTGGTCTCCTCGAGCTGGATCCCGAACTGCCCGGCATCGACATCGTGACCGATCCTGCCGGTCGCCCCTGGGAACCAGGCCCGGCGATGTCCAACAGTTTCGGATTCGGCGGCCACAACGGCTCGATCATCCTGGGGCCGGCCGAGTCCTGAGGTACGGGCGGTCGATCACCATGCCCGCATCGATCACCATGCCCGCGTCGGCCCGTCTGCGATAACCCCCGACGGGGGTAGCCGTCAGACCATCACGACCATGAGTTCGGCCTGACAGGCCAGTTCACCATCGACGGTCGCTCGACCTCGGCCCTTGCCCCCACGAGCACCGAGTCGGGCGAACTCGACTTCCAACTCGAGCGTCTCTCCCGGCACGACCTGGCGGCGGAACTTCGCCCCGTCGACCCCGCCGAACAGCGGAAGCTTGCCGGCGAAGTCCGGGCTGGACAAGGCCCCACATGCCCCCACCTGCGCCAGGGCTTCGATCATGAGCACCCCGGGCAGAGTCGGCCGACCCGGGAAATGCCCCGCGAAGAAGTACTCCTCCCCGGTGAGGGTCCAACGACCGACGGCCCGCTGACCGGGGACGAGTTCGATGAGCTCGTCGACCAGCAGGAAGGGAGGCCTGTGAGGCAACAGGTCTGCGGGTGCCGGAAGCTGCCGAGACCTGCCCTCCTGCGTCATGACGAGGCCGCCAGATCGGCCAGCAGTTTGACCGGTGTGTCCTTCGGACTGATCTTGTAGTGAGCAGCTGCGATCCTGCCGTTGGCATCGATCAGGAAGGCCGACCGGATCACCCCGAAGTACACCTTGCCGTACAGCTTCTTCTCCCCCCAGGCGCCATAGGCCTCGGCCACCTCGTGCTCGGGATCCGACAACAACGTGAATCCCAGGTCGTGCTTCTGGTCGAACGTGGCCAGCTTGGCCGGCGTATCGGGACTGATGCCGACGATGCGGGCCGAGCCGACGTCGCCGGCGATGTCGCGCAGCAGACACGACTGTGTGGTGCAGCCGGGGGTGTTGGCCTTCGGATAGAAGTAGAGCAGAACGGCGGAGCCAGCAAGACCGCTGAGGGACTGTGGTTCGCCATGTTGATCGACCAGGGTGAAGTCCGGAGCGCGAGTTCCAACGTCGAGAGCAGGCATGGGCTGATCGTAGGGCCCAAAACGTCAAGAATCCGCCACCCGGGATCGGGTGGCGGATTCCGTCAGTTCATCCGCCGAATCGACGGGGCAGAACGAGCGAGAACGCGATCAGCCCTTGGCCGCTGCCTTCAGTTTGGCACCGGCGCTGATCTTGATCGCCTTGGACGCCGGAATCTGGATGGCTTCCCCGGTCTGGGGATTGAAGCCCTTGCGAGCCTTGCGTTCCACCTGATCGAACGAGAGCATGCCAGGGATCGTGACCTTGTTGCCCTTCGCAACGTTGGCGCTCACCTCTGCGAACATCCCATCGATCACGGCGCCGACGTCCTTCTTCGAGATACCGGTGGACTCTGCGACTGCGTCGATCAACTCTGTCTTGTTCATGCGAACATCTCCTTCAAATCACCCCGTCGATCGGGGAACGGGGTCCAGCAGAGTCGCGACAAATCACAA
>CALACD010000502.1 GCA_937890445.1 uncultured Acidimicrobiia bacterium
CGAATCGAACTGGCTACGAGCATCATCATCCTGCCCCAACGCCAGACAGCACTGGTGGCCAAACAGGCAGCCGAAGTCGACTTGTGGAGCAACGAGCGTCTGCGCCTCGGACTCGGAGTCGGTTGGAACCCGTTCGAGTACGACGCCCTCGACCAGGATTTCCACACCCGGGGCAAACGAATGGATGCTCAGATGGAGGCGTTACGGACGCTGTGGTCGGCCAAGGTCGTCGACGTCGCCGTCGACGGAGAGCGGATCGCTGCCGGTGGCCTCGATCCCCTACCGACGCGTCAGATCCCGCTCTGGGTCGGAGGCCGTTCGAAGGCAGCCCTACGACGAGCAGTCACCAAGAGTCAAGGATGGCTGTCGAACTTCCAGGATCACCTCGAGAACGATCGGGAGGGCTTTCTGGAGGCCCGCGGCGAACTCGAGGCTGCGGCCGGGGGCGCGCTCCCCGACGGCTTCGGCATCGAGACCTGGACGAGTCCTGGCCGTACCGACCCCGACACGTGGGCGGCCGAAGCAGCCGAGTGGGCCGACCTCGGGGTGACGCATCTATCACTTCGGACCGACGAGTCCCGCAACAACGCGCTGACGGCCGCCAACCCGGGTGGAGGCCAGGGACCGCTGAAGAACGTCGACGAGCACGTGGCCCTCCTGACTGCCTATGCCGAAGCCGTCGACGTTCGAGGCGAGGTATGACACGTCCGCCGAGTTGGTTCACCGGCGCCCTGGCCCATCGGCCGCTGACCCGCACGGTTGACGTCAACGACTGCGCCATCAACTACCTGCAGTGGGGTGATCCGACCGATCCTGGTGTCGTCCTCATCCACGGTGGTGCAGCCCACGCCAACTGGTGGTCGTTCATTGCGCCCCAACTGACCCATCGGTACTTCGTTCTCGCCCTCGACTTGTCGGGCCACGGCGACAGCGGGCGTCGAGACGAGTACTCGACCGAACAGTGGGCCGACGAGGTCATGGCCGTGTTCGCCCACTCTGGCGGCGTGGGCCAGCCCATGATCGTCGGCCACTCGATGGGGGGTCATGTGGCCATCGTCACCGCCGCCCGATTCGGCGACCGCCTCGATGGTGCAGTGTTGGTCGACGCTCCGGTGCAACGGCCGGATCCCGAGTCCGAAGAGGGTGAGCGGGGACGCATGTTCCGCAATCCCAAGACCTATCCCGACCTCGACACCGCCATCGAACATTTCCATCTGCAACCGCCCCAGCCCTGCGCCAACGATTTCATCGTCGATCACATCGCACGTACCTCGGTGCGCGAAGGCCCGGACGGTTGGACGTGGAAGTTCGATCCCACGGTCTTCCAGCGGGAACGCAACACCACCCACGAGTACCTGAGCCACACGAAATGTCGACTGGCATTGATGCACGGCGAGATGAGCGATCTACTCACGCCGGATGTTCAGGACTACATGGAGGAGTTGACCGGTCGCAACGCCCCGGTGATCGAGATCCCTCAGGCCTACCACCACATTCCGTTGGACCAGCCGCTGGCGCTGATCGCCGCCATCCGAGCCATCCTTGCCGACTGGCAGCACTCTGTTCCTCGGTGAGGGGCTCACCGGTGTTCCTCGGTGAGGGGCTCACCGGTGTTCCTCGGTGACCGAAGAGCTACAGGATCGCCACTGCGTTGCCCGGTGACCCCAGACCCCCAGGGATCTTGATCGGGGCGGCGACGAAGAAGAAGGTCCAGCGATGCTGGTCGATGCAGGCCTCACGAAGTCCTTCGAAGTCGAACATCTCCCCCAATGCCATGCCGAGCGTGGGGAGCAGTCGCCGGTGGAGCGAGCCGATCGTCGGATCGCCGGGAACGACCTCGACGGCCGGATTGTCGCAGCAGACGGCTGCCGGGTGAGCGTTCCACAGGAAACGAGCCATGTCCTCGTCGGCCTGGAGCCCGGCGAAGGTGGGCTCGGCGGCATAGGCGACCCGTTGCTCGGGGTCGAGGGCTCGGTAGCCCGCGCCCCAACCGGTTCGGATGCAGAGCAGGTCGCCGGGATCCAACCCGACGCCCTGGGCATCGAGGGTTGCCCGGAGATCCTCGACCGTGATGGCACGCGGAACGAGGGGGTCGAAGGGGCCCGTGGTGGTTGCCAGCCAGCTGCCGACGTCGATCAGCACGCCTCGGCCGGCGATTCCGTGGTCGGCCCACTGATCGATGCCCAGCCCGTTGCCCCCGTCGGACGGATCCGCGGTACGACCGCCCCAGAAGCCGTGCTCTCGGCACCGGACGTGACCGAGAGCATCCCATTGGGTCGAACCCTGGGGATGGAAGTTGTCCAGTCGATCATCCATCTCGTTGCGATTCAGAGGGAAGATCGTGTGCTCGTAGCTCTGGCGACCGAACAGTGGTGGATTCGGCAGGTTCAACGGAAGATCCAGCGACACCCGAACACCGGTCCGTACCAGCTTGGCGGCCTCGGCCACCCGTTGGCTGGTCAGAAGGTTCATCGAGCCCAGAACGTCGTCGGGGCCAAAGACATCCCAGGCGTGACGCAGTCCGAGATCACCCAGCAGCGGCAAGTCGTCGAAGTCGGGGAGATCGGAGAACGAGGAAGAGTCGACCATTGCTCGATCCTGCCGCACCCGAGCCGACGTCGTCGAGTTCGGGGGCGTTGGCCGTGCCGCCGGGGCGTTGGCCTTGCTCTTCTCCAGCGGCGAGACTGACATCATGTTCGGACTCGTTCGTCGCTCACGTGCTCGCAACCATCACCAAGGCCTCCGGTGAGCGCCTCGGCACGACCCGAGCGCCGGGGACGATCGGGACGAGCATCCACTTCGACGGAGGCCCTCGCAGCGATTGCCGACCGGGCCCGCATCTACGTCGCCGGTGGCTCCGCCGTTCCCACGACCATTCTGCAGGAAATGGCACAGGAACGTGATCGGTGGTCCTGGATCGAGTTCGTGTCCGACTACCTGGTCGAACCACTTCCGGTGTTCGACCATCCCGGCGCCCCGTTCCACATGGCGTCGCTGCAACCCAGCGGCGCGCTACAGACCATGGTCGATGCCGGTGCCTTTCGATCGGCTGCGCGGGAACTCGGTGCGTGGGCACCGGCCATGGCACCGGGCGGTGATGTGGCCATCGACGTGGCCATCGTGCACGTGAGCGAACCCGGGCCCGATGGTCGGTTCAGTCTGGGTGTCAGTGCAGCCACGCCGCTCAACGCCATGGCGTCGGCCGATCTGGTGATCGCCCAGGTCAATCCGCGGATGCCGTACACGTTCGGCGCGGCCGAGATCGCTCGGGACGAGATCGACCTCTTCGTCGAGACCGAACACGAACTCGTGGAGTTCCCGGTTGCAGAGCCCGACGACGCCACCCGCACCATTGGGGCATTGGTGGCGGCCGAGATCCCCGACGGCGCCATCCTGCAGCTGGGACTCGGGGCGCTCCCCGAGGTGGTGTGTGCCGAACTGTCCAACCATCGAGATCTCGGGGTGCACAGCGGCATGATCAGCGATGGCGTCATGCAGCTGTGTCTCTCGGGGGCGTTCAGTGGGGCCACGCATCCGGATCACCCGGGCAAGATCGTCAACGGGCTCATCGGCGGCACCCGTCGCCTCTTCGACTTCGTGGATCGCAATCCTGATGTCGTGACGGTGCCCACCGCCGAATCCCACGGGATGGAAGCACTCGTCCGGTTACCGGACTTCATGGCCGTCAACTCCTCGATCGAGGTTGCCCTCGACGGTTCGATCAACAGTGAGCGGGTTGGGTCTCGCATCGTGTCGGGTCCGGGTGGTGCCCCGGACTATGCCCGGGCTGCCAGCGCGGCTCATGGCGGCCGCTTCTTCGTGGCGCTACCGGCGACGGCGGCCCGGGGGACGGCGTCGCGCATCGTGAGGCACCTTCAGGCGCCGGCCACCGTCGATGGAACACTCATCGACACGGTCGTCACCGAGTTCGGGGTCGCCATCGTGCGCGACCTCGACCCGCCGGCTCGGGCCGAGGCTCTCCGGGCCATCGCCCACCCCGACTTCCGAGCCGCCCTCGACACCGCGTGACCAGGTCTCTCAGTGGGGGGATTGGAAGATGGCGTTCGCATCGTGCAGCGCCGTCAGCTCCGATTCACTGAACTCGAGCTGAGCACCGAGGATCAGATCGGTGTGCTCGCCCAGGCAAGGTGCCGGTCGACGCAACCCGTTGGGTCCGTTGCTCAACGTCCACGGTATGCCCGGTACGACACGTGCTCCGGTGACGGGATGGTCGGGTCGAGCCAGCATCCCGATGGCATCCAGCTGCGGATCGCCGGTCCACAGTTCCAACGGCGCCATCGACGGGAACGCCGGCACTCCGACGGCCTGCAGCTCCTGGACTGCGTCCCAGCGGTCCCGGGACGAGGTCCAGGTCTGGACCAGCTCGTCGAGCACTGCTTCGTTCTGTTTCCGAAGCTCCGGCGTTGCGAACCGAGGATCGGTTCCCAGCTCGGCACCGATCACCCCGGCCAACGCCCGCCATTGGACGTCGTTGGTGCAGGCAATGGTGACCCAGCTGTCCTCACCCTTCGCCGGGTAACAGTCGTGAGGAGCCCAACGGACGTCGTGGTTGCCGCTGCGCTCCGGATTGGCTCCGTCGGCGACGTAGGCCATCCACGGCTCGCCGACCGTCGTCGCCACCGCCTCGACCATGGCGATGTCGATGGTGGCCGCCACGCCCGTCCGGCGGCGGGCGGCCAGGGCCGCAACCACTGCCCAGGCACCAGCCAGCCCGGTCCCAGGGTCGCCGATGGCGATGCCGGTCTCGACCGGAGGGCCGTCGGCGTAGCCCGTGGCTGCATACAACCCGGCCAAGGATCCCCCGGCGGGGCCGTAGGCCATGTAGGAGGCGTTGGGACCCGTCTGTCCGTAGCCACTGATCGACGCCACGACCACATCGGGGTTGACCGATCGCAGCCACTCGGGGCCGAAACCCAGGTCGGCGAGCGTGCCCACGCCGAAGTTGTCGATGACGACATCGGCCTTGGCAACCATCCGACGGACGACTTCACGGGCCTCGGCATGGCGGAGATCGACTCCGATACTGCGCTTGTCGGCGTTGTAGACCTGAAAGGACCCTGAACTGTCATGGCCCGGTAGCACGCCGTCGGGCTGGAAGGGCAGG
>CALACD010000503.1 GCA_937890445.1 uncultured Acidimicrobiia bacterium
CCCGACCCGTGATCAGCGCGGCAATGGCGAACGCGAACGGGACGGTGAAACCCACGTAGCCGGCGTAGAGCATCGGCGGATGAAAGGCGACCAGGATGTGGTCCTGCAGCAGCGGGTTCGGCCCCGGACCCACGAATCCTCGCGGCACTGCGACCTGGGTGAAGGGATTGGCCGGACCGGCGAGCAAGGCATAGAAGAAGGCGTTGACACCCAGCATCACGACCATGGCCCAACCCAGGAGTGGGTCTTGGCGGCGGGACCGGAACTTGATCAGCACGGCGGCCGTGAACAAGGCCAGTACGAGGGTCCACAGCAGCAGCGAGCCCTCCAATGCCGACCACAACGCCGCAAAGTTGAACAACGGAGGAATCGTGTCCGACCCGACGCGTTGCACATAGCTGACGCTGTAGTCACGCTGGAAGAGCGCCACCTCCATGACGGTGAAGGCCCCAACCGCGCCGACCAGCACCATCCAGGCCCACTGGTAGACGGTGCGCAACAAATTCGGCGCGCCTCGGGTGAGCGCATAGACACCGGCCAAGGCACCGGCGACCGAAGACGTCAGTCCGACCATCACGAACAAGAATCCGAGCAGCGAATTCATGACACCTGCCGTGATCGGGCCAACGGGAAGCGGACGAACGTGGAATGGTGCATCGCGGCGCTATTCAACGGTGTTGTCCGGGACATATCCCGGCGTGTCGTCCAGGTCGTACTCGACCCGATCGGGGTTCTCGGCCTCGTAACTCTCCGAGTGCTTCACCAAGAGCTGCCGACTCTGGAACACGTCCCCTTCCCAGTGCCCTTCGGACACCACGGGGATCCCGATCTCGAACAGATCGGATGGCTCGGCGCCGACGTGGCGCACTGCGGTGTCCACCCCGCCGTAGGCAATGGTGAAGATCAGCGCACCATTGGCATCGGGAGCCTGCTCGGAGGTGACGGTGCCCTGGATACGGAACGTCGAGTCCTCCAACTCACCGCGTCGGGCAACCGCCTCGTCGACGTTGTAGTAGAACTGCGCGGCGCTGGTGAGAGCCTGGAACAGGACGAAACCGATCACGGCGGTGAACGTTCCCATGATCAGCCAGTTCCGGAGGCGTTTGCGGCCCACCGACACGTCGTCGGCGTCACGGGGAGTGAGATCCAGATCCTGGGATTCAGTCATGGAGGAACCTTCGCTTCTCGGGAGGAACCTGGGCGGCCAGGCGCCGGGCTTTGCGCAACAGCAGCACGGTGTAGATGGCAAGACTGCCGAAGACCGCGAGGTATCCGGGGATCACGTATTCCCAATGCATCAGGTGTTCCCTGCCAATCCGTCGTAGTCGGCCGCCTCGGACCGCCGCGCTGCCAGGGCGGTCGTGACGCTCGCGGCCTCGATCTGGTGTTCCATCCACGCCACCCGGAAGCGGTGCAGGAGGAGCCAGAAGAACACCGAGGTCAGCGCGATCAGGCCGAGGAAGAACGAGAACAGCATCAGGCCGTCGATCTGGGCATCGACGGGATTGAGCGTCGATCCCTGGTGCAGACTTCGCCACCACTGCACGGATTGACGCACGATGATCAGATTGAGGAACCCGATGATTCCGAGGATGGCGGCTCGTTTCGAGCGGACAGCGGGATCGAGATCGAGGCGTCGGACGGCCAAATAGCCCAGGAACAGGAGGAACGACAGGCTGGTACTGGTCAGACGAGGATCCCATTGCCAGTAGACGCCCCACGTGGGGCGTCCCCACAACATCCCGGTCACGAGCGTGAAGCCGGCGAACACCACCCCGATCTCGGCCGCTGCTCCGGCCAGGAGATCCCAGAACACCGAGCCGTTCCTGAGGTGGATGATGCTGCCCAGGCAGGTCACCCCGAACGCGAGGTAGAGCCCGACGATGGCCGACGGCACGTGGATGTAGAACAGGCGAACCGAGTCTGCCTGTGCCACATCGGGAGGGGACAGGATCAATCCGAACAGCAGGAGTGCGGCCACGCCGACGGCGGAGAGCACGCCCAGCATTCGCGTCGCCTTCGAACTCGTGGCTCCGCGTGTGGCGTTGGCAGTCTCGACTTGCGTCACGTTTCCTCCAACAGCGGCCCGAACGACAGAATCCCCGCTCCGAGATAAAGCAGAGCGAAAGCCCCCAGGAAGCCAGCCCAGGGCCAACCGTCACCGGCCGGACCGAACAGTGCCGCCTCGGTGGCGAGTGTGGCTCCGAGAAGCACCGGAGCCAGCACCGGCAGAACGAGCAGCGGAACGAGGGTGTCTCGAACCCGCAGCCCGGAAGCCAGCGCCGCGTAGAGCGTACCCGCGGCGGCGACCGAGGTCGTGGTCGCGGCAACCGTGACCGCCAGCAATCCCGGGTGACCGAGCGGGGCCCCGTAGAGCAGAAAGGCCCCGGCTCCCAGGACCACCTCCAAGGCGACCAGCTCCAACCACACGGCGAGACCCTTGCCCAGGAAGATCCCGGCCGGATCGAGGCCCGTCAGCTTGAGCGCATCGAGGTTTCCGTCGACCGACTCGATGGCGAACGAACGACCCAGCGCCAACAGCGCCGACAACAGCACGGCCATCCAGAACAAACCGGGAGCCACCTGTTCCAGCACCGCCCGTTCCGGGGCCTCAACCACTCGACGATCGGGCGAGATCCCGAAGCCGAAGAGGATCAGCACGAGCACCCCGAAGGGCAGGACCTGGCCGGTCAACACCTTGGACGACCATTCCACCCGAAGGTCCTTGGATGCGATCAGCCACGCGTCACGCAGCATCGGCAGATCCCGTACACGTTCGGGCCGACCCTGGTCCCGGTTCCGGGGACGGCCCGCGTTCGAGCGGTCGCCCGCCGGCAACGGTGACGATTCGGGTCGCCAGCTCGGTGGCGCGATCGAGCTCGTGGGACGACAGCATCACCGTTGCTCCGTGGGCCACTGCCTGACGAACCAGATCATCGACCAGGTCACGGCCGGCTCGATCCAAGCCAGCGTGTGGCTCATCGAGGAGCCACAGATGCGGCCGCCGACAGACGATCACGGCCAAGGCAGTTCGACGACGCTGTCCCGCCGACAGGCCCGACACCGGGACATCGCGAAGTCGGCCCCCGATACCGAGCCGCTCCAGGGCCGGCTCGATGTCGGTGTCGACCGCCCGGTTGGCCCGAGCCCAGAAGCGGACGTTCTGTTCGACCGTCAACTCGTCATAGAGCGACGTCTGATGCCCGAGCAGGCCGACGGCCCGCCGCACCCGCCGTCTCCCCACCCGATCGGACAGGTCGTTGTCGAGCACTCGACCACTGCCCTGTTGCAGCGGTGCCAGTCCGGCGCAGAGTCGCAGCAAGGTCGACTTGCCGGCACCATTGGGACCCTCGAGGAGGACGATCTCGCCCGGCTGGACTCGCAGATCGGCCCCGGCCAGGGCGGGGAAGCCACCCAAGAGCGTGACAGCGCCGTCGAGGGCAACAACCGGCAAAC
Source organism: uncultured Acidimicrobiia bacterium (assembly GCA_937890445.1). GTDB lineage: Bacteria > Actinomycetota > Acidimicrobiia > Acidimicrobiales > SZUA-35 > JAHECQ01. The sequence goes on from CALACD010000503.1 coordinate 3,457, forward strand.
TGGCGGCGGTGGGCCGAGCGGAGGTCGGGCCAGCCTCTGGCGACGGGTTTCCCGGCTGCGTCACAGCTGGTCACGATACGGGATTGATTCCCGGGTGACCCGGGTTCGCTCCCACATCGTTCTACGCTCGGGGCTTCGCTGTCACCCCCCGTGTCGGCGTCCCGGGTCGCTTCCCTCGCCTCCCACTCCCTTTCCCCACTCCCTTTCCCCACTCCCTTTCCCTCTTTCGGCCGTCCTACCGCCCTTCTCTCGTCCCCCCAAACATGCACAGTCGCACCTCCGCCATCATTGGCGCCATCGGGCGCACCCTCATCTTCGTGGGCCTCATCGTGCTCCTGTTCGCCGGTTACCAGTTGTGGGGTACGGGGCTCCAGGAGGCGAGGTCCCAGAGCGCGCTGGAAAGCGACTTCCGGGATCGGCAGGCTGCGCTGGCCGCGCTGGGCGCAACACCGACCACCAACCCGACCCCGCCGACCAGCGAGACGCCATCGGCCACCGCCCCGGAGAACGCAACTCCCACCACCACCACTCCGCCGGCCACGGTTCCCATCTCGGTCGCACCCGAGCTGGCGGCCGAGTTGCTGTCACCTCGCGGCCAGGTGATGGGCAACATCAAGATCGACGCCATCGGCGTCGACAAGAGCGTCATCGAGGGCGTGAGTCGCGATGATCTGCGCAAGGGGCCGGGCCACTACCCCACCACCCCGTACCCCTGCCAGGCCGGCAATGCCGCCATCGCCGGCCACCGCACGACCTATGGCCAACCGTTCCACGATCTGGACTTGTTGCAGCCGGGCGACCTCATCGAGGTCGAGACGCTGCAGGGAACGTGCTACTACGAGGTCGAGGGTCACCTGGCCGAGGACGGCACCGAACTCGGCTACTTCATCGTCGATCCCACCCAGGTCGAGATCGTCGATGATCAGGGGGACAACCGACTGACCCTCACCGCCTGTCACCCCAAGTACTCGGCCCGTCAACGAATTGTCGTGACGGCCATCATGGTCGGCGCACCGGCCCCGGCACTGCCCATTCCGGCCGACGTCCTGCCCGAAGACGACTCGCCACCCGAGCCTTCGACCCTAGGGGCCGACGAACTCGTCGACGGCGACCAGCCCGGGACCATCGACGCCGCCCTCGGGGGTGCCACCGACGACGAGATCAACGCGCTCGATGGTGCACTGGGCTGGCACTTCGAAGAATTGCCCGCCGTCCTGCTCTGGTCGGGAATCGGGTTGCTGGTGATGGTCGCCGGCTGGCTGCTCGGTCGAGCCTGGAAAAAGTGGCCGGCATATCTGGTGGCGACACCGGCATTCCTGCTGGTGCTCTACTTCACCTTCGGTCACCTCGACCGGATGCTCCCCGCGATCTGATCCCCGAGCGACATACTGGCCTCGTGACCTCGCGGTTCAGTTCCTACCTTCGGCCGGCGCTGGTCCTGTTGTTGCTGGGCGGAGCCTGCACGTCATCGTCGGCCGGCGAAGGTGCAGTGGGCGACGAGAATTCGACGACCACGACCACGACGACCACGCCGCCGGCCCCCGTGATCCTGGCCCTGGCCCCCAATCTCGGGCTCAGCCCCGACCAGTGTTTCGCCGAGGTGCCAGCCGTGGAGACCACGACGCCCACCACGCTCGCCACCTCGCCCGAACCCGAGGACGGCGCCGAGGCTGCGAACGTCACGGAGCCGACGACACCCGAGACGCTGCCCGAGACCACCACCATTCCTCGGCCACCGACGGTCGCCGTCGTCGACTGCAACGGAACCAACCTGGGGCAGGTGTATGCGGCATTCTGCCTGGGAAACGATGCGGAGGCACCGGGCGAACTGACTGCCATCGCCTGCCCTGGTCTCGAACCGCAGGACTACCCGGGTGACCGCACGATTCGCCGCGCCGCGGCCCGGATCTGCCTGCAGCGTTTCGAGGAGACCTTCGGCGAGGAGTACGGCTCGTCGACACGCGTGGCCCAGGAATTCACTCCCAACGAGGGCGTCTGGGCCTTGGGGGATCACCGCGTGGTGTGCCACAGCGTGGCGGGCGCCGAGTAGCTGATCAGACGCTCGATCGACCCACGAATCGGCACCGATCGACGACCCCGGACCGATCGCGGAAATTCACCTCCGAGCATCGGCCCATCTGTCGATAGCATGCCGGAAGGAGTTTTCGATGTTGCTCACACCACTCGCGATCATCGTCGGACTGGCCTTCGGTTTGGTCCGCGGCGGTAACCTACGTGCACCGTTCGGCGCGCCGATTCGGTACTGGCCCGTCGTGGTCGGTGGTGTGGCACTCCAGACGCTGGCGGAGCAGTGGGAGGGCACGCCGGCTCGGCTTTCGGTACTGATCGTCGGCTCGTTCCTCCTGGTGGTTGCCGCAGCGGTGAATGCCCACATCAAGGGAGCCGTGATCACGGGATTCGGCATCACCCTCAACCTGATGGCCGTGGTGGCAAATGGGCACATCCCGCTTCGCCAGGCAGCCCTCGCGACGGTCAATGACGCGGTCACGCTCCAGACCGACCCTGCACTCATCAACCTCAGCAGCCTGTGGAAACTCGAGGACGCGAACACCAACCTCGCCATACTGGGCGACATCGTCCCCATCCCCTACTTCGACGAGGTCGTGTCGTTCGGTGACCTGATCCTGATCGGAGGCCTGGTCGTGCTGGCCATGAATCTGGTCCTCCATGTTCGCCGGGTCGGGATCGATCTCGACGAGCTGCTCGGCGAGATCACCCCGGTCGATCTGCGCGACGTCATCGAACTGGACGACACACCCATCCCGACCGACGGCAGCGACCCCGACGGCAGCGACCCCGACGGCAGCGACACACACTTCGCCGCAGGTCAGCCCGTCACCGGCGAACCGGCCACCGGCGCGTCGGTCGGTTCCAACACAGGAATCGAGCATCGATGAACACCGAAGCCGACCCCATTCGGGTCCAGCGAGCAAAGGTCGCCGATCTCGTCTCCAAAGGAATGCGTCTGGGATCCGCCCTCTACGTTCTGTCCAGCGTCATCTTCTTTGCCGGGTTCATGACCGGTTTCACCCGCACCGTCGTGGTTCTGGTGGTGGGCCTCATCATCGTGGGATCGATCTTCCTGGCCCCGGCCATGGTGTTCAACTACGGCGTCAAGGCGGCCGAGCGGGCCGACCGGAACGACGATTGGTGAGCACTCAACGACTTCCCGCTCCCGAGCGCCGCGAACAATTGCTGCTTGTAGCCCGCCAGGTCTTCGCCCGACGAGGCTTCCACGAGACATCGATGAACGACGTCGCGGTCGAGGCCGGGGTGACCAAGCCGGTGCTCTATCAACACTTCGCGTCCAAGCGAGAGCTCTATCAGGCCGTTCTCGTGGACGTCGGCGACCGGTTGCGCACCAACGTCATCAAGGCAGCGGCCGAGGCTCGCACTCCTCGCGAGCAAGTGGCCACCGGGTTCGGTGCCTACGTGGATTTCGTCGTCGAGGACCCTGACGGGTTCCGGCTGCTGTTCACCGGCGCCAGCCGGGAGGACGAGGAATGGGCAGCCATCGCTGCCGAGGTCGAACAATCGGTGGCCGAGAGCATTGCAGCGTTGATTGCGGTCGAAGGAATGAGCGAAGTGCACCGACAGGCCTTGGCCCACGGCGTCGTGGGACTGGCAGAAGGAATGGTGCGTTACTGGCAGCGGGACAAGCTCCCCGGTCTCGACCGCGACGATCTCGCCCGCGATCTCATCCGCCTCGCCTGGGGCGGTCTCCGCAACCTCGACGCGTCATGACCGAACTCGCCGCCAACGGAAAGCCGGTCGAGTCGGTCTGGGATTTCCCCCGGCCGCCGCGGCTCGAGTTGGTTCCGTGGCGAATTCGCGTGATCCATCGTGGCCAAGTGCTCTGTGATGCCCCGTCGGCCCATCGAGTACTCGAAACCAGCCAGCCTCCGGCGTACTACGTCGATCCGGCCCATGTCGATGACACCAAGCTGGTCCCCTCGACACACGGTTCCTTCTGTGAATGGAAGGGTCGGGCCAGCTACGCCGACCTCGTGGTCGGCGACGAGCGCGTGCCCGATGCCGCCTGGACCTATCTCGATCCGACACCCCGGTTCGTCGATATCGCCGGATCCTGGGCTTTCTACGCCCAGACCGTCGACGAATGCTGGGTCGACGACGAGCAGGTCGCGGCCAATCCCGGATCGTTCTACGGCGGCTGGATCACGTCCAATGTGGTCGGCCCGTTCAAGGGCGCTCCGGGAACCGCCCACTGGTGAGGGCGTTGGCGGCAGCCACAACGGTTACCGTGCTCGGCTCATGAGCAACGAGATCAGAACCGTTG
>CALACD010000504.1 GCA_937890445.1 uncultured Acidimicrobiia bacterium
GGCATACGCTTGCGCAGGGGAGCCGTGTACTCGGTGGCCAGTTTGGTGGCGGTCGACAGGCCGTCGTTGAGGGTCTCGGCCAGCTTCTGGTTGGTCTCGATCACTCGGCCTTGAACGGCCTCGATGGTCTCGAAGATGCGGTCTTGTTCGATGACAGCCATGGAGTTCTCTCTTGTTTCTCTTGGTGGTTGGGGGGGGATTCGATTGCGGGAGAGGGGCTGAAGCGCCTCAGTCATGCAAACTATACTTCGCAATCGTCGAAGTCAACGGTTTTCTTCGTGATTGCGTACTTTACTTCGCACTTGACTGAGGTCTGTCATCCGACCGTCGGCGGTCGATCGTTGGCCGTGGAGCGGAATCTCCATGTCCGGTCTCGGGTTGCCACTCCATGACCAAGCCACGCGTCCAACGACACCGACTGAGCCGCAGGAGCTTCCTGACCGACTTCGGTGCGGGCACGGCGGCCGTCGCCGTCTTCGGCTTGGCCGGTTGCTCGCGATCCGACTCCTCGGCCTTGTCGGTGTCGACGACCTCTTCGGTCAGCGAAGCCAGGCCGACGACCACGGCTCCGACGCCATCCTCGGAGCCCGGATCGACGTCGACTCCGACCAATGCCGGCTCCCTGGCGTGGCAGCGCGTCGAACTGGGCTTCGTTTCCGCCTACGTGATCGCCCGAGGTTCGGAACTGGCCGTGGTCGACACGGGCGCCCCGGGAAGCGAGGGCGAGATCCTGCGAGCGGTCATGGCCCTGGGCGGAAGCTGGAACGACGTGCAGCACGTCATCCTCACCCATGCCCACGGGGATCACATCGGTAGCGTGAACGAGGTGCTCGGCAACGCCCCACAGGCCATGGGATACGCCGGTACTGCCGATCTGGCCAAGATCTCCTCGGTCCGGGATCTGGCCGGCGTCGAGGACGGCGACGAAGTGTTCGGGCTCCAGGTCATCGGTACGCCGGGTCACACCGCCGGCCACATCTCGGTGTTCGACGAACAGAGCGGCTTGCTCCTCGCCGGTGACGCCATGAACTCACAGGCCGGTCGGATTCTCGGGGCGAATCCGAACTTCAGCGATGACATGGAGGTGGCGGCCCAGTCGATCAAACGAATGGCGACGCGAACCGTCGACACCGTGCTCTTCGGCCATGGCGATCCCGTGGTCGAAGACGCGCAGGCTGCGTTGGAGGAGCTCGCGGCCTCGCTGTGAGAGGCGGCAACTGACGCTTCCTGCATCGGGCCCCGAACCGAGCATGGTCAGCCAGGAGCGGATATCTCAGCCCGGCGCGGGCTGAGAGGTCAGCCATGTTGCATAGACCAGCAGGTCGTCCTCGTCGTAACGACCGAATTCGGCAGCGAGCGGAATCGAGCGCAGCTCGGCAAGCGGGCGGGTCAGATTCGACGTCTCGATGATCTTCCAACCGGTCTCGCGATGCATGCGGACGAAATCCGACAGTCTCAAGCGGTTGACGAACTGCAGATCATTGTTGAACCATCGCCAGCGCTGGTCGGAATACCGGAGGAAGTTGTAGACGGTGATCGATCGGTCGAACGTGACGTAGTGGTCGGCCATGTCGACGAAATGGCACATGATCGAGGTTGGCTTCCCGATCCGGCGGAATTCGGTGAAGATGTCGGGGAGCACGTCGGCCGGGATGTGCTCGAGGGTGTTGTTGGACACGAAGAGGTCGATCTCGTCGTCGGGTAGGGCCACGTCGCGAGCGTCGGTCACCAGCAGCTCGATTCTCAGCGCTGCCACCATGTCGGCGAGCGAGAGGCCGTCGACGAGCACTCGGTCGATCAGTGCCAGCGCCGTTTCGACCCGATTGGTGGACGTCGAATCATCCGGCGTCGAGCCATCGGGCAGCGAAATCGTGCCGGCCTCGAGGTGGCGACGGTAGTGCTCCAGCGTGTGCACCAGTTGGGGTCGTTGCAGCAAGGCGTGACGGTCGATCGACAGCACCCGCCCGGCTCCGGCCAGGGCGAGCCCGACCGGGGTGATGGGAAACCAACCCGTGCCCAGCTCGGCCACGACACACCCGTCGATGGAACCGCCAGCAAGTTCGAGCTGCCTCACATGGTTCGCGCACTGCTGCCACTTCTCGAGGAAGTAGGCGTCGTCGAGATCGAGCGATCCGGTCGCGTAGCGCTGGAACACGCGGTTCCACCGTTGCGGATCGGGCAGGCGAGACAATGTCCCCTGAACAGCAGCCTTCAGGTACCAGTGGGGCAAGGTCGCAACTCTAGGTCACGGTGACGAGTGAGGCGGGTATCAGGATTCTGGCCCTGCGGGGATCCAGGGTGCAGAACCGATCTCAGCCAATGGAGCGAAGGTCGACGGTGAAGATGAGCGTCTCGTTCGGTCCGATCACGCCGCCGGCCCCGGCAGCCCCGTATCCGAGGTGCGGGGGAATGGTGATGGTCCGACGTCCTCCGACCTTCATCCCTGCGACGCCCTGGTCCCACCCGGAGATGACCTGACCGGCGCCAAGGCCGAAACTGAGCAGCTGATTGCGGTTCCACGAGGCGTCGAACTCGTTCCCCGTCGACCAGGACACGCCAACGTAGTCGACGTTGACCTGCATGCCGGCCGTAGCCTCGGGGCCATCCCCAACGACGTCGTCGACGAACTGGAGATCGGTGGGCGGGGCACCATCGGGTACGGAAATCTGGGGCTTCTCGTTGGTGTTCACCGAAACAGCGTAGAGGCAGATCACGCAGCAGCGCGTGTGCGACGCAGCAGCGGATCGGCCAACCCCAGTGCTCGATCGGCGAACTTGAGCACCGATCCCGACGCTCCGGGCGTCTCGGAGTCGACCAGGTTGCCCATCACCTGGAGGGTGATGTTGGCGATGCCCTGGGTGCCGACGGCAAGGCGGAGTCCGCTTCGCAGAATCAACGGATGGCCGATCAGGAACGAGAAGCGACGGCCCGTGCGCAAGAAGCTGTCGAATCGTTGGCCGACGAGCAGGTTGTAACGATCGGGTGTCGTCGACGGATTCTCGATGAACAGATCAGCCGTCAACATGCCGGACTCGAGGCCGTAGTCGATGCCCTCTCCGTTCATCGGATTGACCAGACCGGCAGCATCGCCGACCGCGACCCAACCCGGGCCGTGGCGGCGCTGAGCACTCATGGGCAGCCGCCAGGCCCGAGGCCGCTCGAGGTTCGGCCCGATCTCCCAGTCGTCCTGCACCAGTTGCCGGTACGAGGCCAACAGGCTGTTCAAGTTCAAGCTCTTGAACCCTTTCATGGTCGACAGGGCACCGACGCCGATGTTGACCGTGCCGTCGCCCGCCGGGAACATCCATCCGTACCCGGGAATCGGCGTGCCATGGTCGTCGCGCAGGGTCAGGCAAGCTTCGAGATGCTGATCGGCGTGTCGAGGCGACTCGGCGTAGGTGCGAATGGCCAAGCCGAAGGGTTCGTCCACCACTCGTTCGGCGCCGAGCATGCGGGCCACTTCGCCGGGAGCACCACAGGCAACGACCACCAGATCGGCATGGATGGTACGCCCACCGGCGGAGACGCCGATCACCCGGTCACCGTCGAACAGAGGAAGCGCTTCGCTGTTCCACATCACCTCGGCCCCAGCCGCACTGGCGGCGTCGATCAGGGCAGCGTCGAGCCTACGACGGGGCCACACCGCTCCATGGTCGGGAAAGCGGGAGGTGGACGGCCACGGCAGTTCGCGGACGGTCTTGTTGGCAATCATGCGCAGCCCGGCGATGTGGTGGGCATCAGACAGATCGATGTCGAGGTCATGCAGTGCGCCGACGGCCCGAGGTGTCAAGCCATCGCCACAGACCTTGTCCCGACCGTAGGGAGCCTTGTCGAACACGACGACCCGGACTCCGGCCCTGGCCGCACGGATGGCTGCTGCGGCCCCGGCCGGTCCGGCGCCGATCACGGCCATGTCCCAGGTCTCGGCGCTCGATGTCATGACTCTATGGTGCCCGCTCCGACCCCCGAAACGGCCAGTCGAACCGCTATGTCGTTTGGCTCACGTTTCGAGGGTGAGTTCCGTCATGGCCTGGGCGAACGCTTCGACCCAGACGCCGTAGCCGGCGTCGTTCGGGTGGAAGCCGTCCTTGGCGAACCTGCCCTTCCAGCTGTCGAGTCGGGCCCCAACGTCGGCCACGACCACGCCATGGGCTTCGGCGTCGCGCCGGATCTGGCGATTCAGCCGCTTGGCCAACAAGCTGCCCCGATCGGGGAGCGTTGCCAGGATCGTCCGGGTCGGCAACGACGCGATGAGTTCTTCGATTCCCCTGCTCGCCGAACGCAGGCCCAGGCCTCGGACCAGGTCGTTGCTGCCGACGTTGCAGGTGACCAGAACGGGGGAACGGTGCAGTTCGTCGAGTCTGGGCAATTGATGATCGATCACATCGCGAATCTTGGCCCCCGATACCGACAGGTTGACCAGGTTCGTGACGTGGTGGCCGAGCTCTCGGAGCCGAGCCACCTCTTGGAGCCGAGCCACATAGCCCGCGTCCACCGACGATGCCCCGATGCCTTGGGCCAACGAGTCACCCAACGCCACCCACAACGGCCCGTCTGTGGCAAGGGACCGGTCGTTGCGTCGCTGCCATTCGATCGAGAAGTCGGTGATCTGCCGACCAGTGGTTGCGACACCCGGCAAGAGGGTGCCGAGGGCCCGGACGAGAGCACCGGGTTTCGCCGCGTGAGCCGCGGTGGGAGTGGCCATGCTTGTTTGCTTCGACCGGTATCGGCACTGACTTCAGTTCTTGGCACTTCGCGTTCAGTGCTATGGCGTTCGGTTCGATGGCGTTCGAGTTCGATGGCGTTCGGTTCGCTCGATCGAGTACTGGTCGGACGCCAAATGGAGCGGGTACGGGGAATCGAACCCCGGTCAACAGGTTGGAAACCTGTGGCTCTACCATTGAGCTACACCCGCAGGGCCCCCAAAGATAGCTTCGGTCGCCGGCGATCGCACAGCTTTCGATGCTTGATCGACGACGGTCGACCCGCCGATCTGTCCGGCACCGGGGCCGGGCAGTAGTTTGCCGGTATGGATGTTCGCTCCTTGATGCGCCGATCGGTCATGTTCTACGGGCAACGGCCTGCAGTGATCGAAGGGAATCACCGCCTGACCTTCGAGCAGGCCTGGAACCGAGGCCTGCAGATGGCCAACGGGTTGCTGGCCCTGGGACTCGAACCCGGTGACCGGGTCGGGGTGCTGGAGGACAACACGTTCGAATCGGTCGACTTCTTCTGCGGGGCCGCCGCCGCCAACCTGGTGCGGGTGCCCCTGTACCCCCGCAACAGTCGCGAGGCCCACGTCCACATGTTGTCCCACACCGGTTGTCGGGCCGTTGTCGTCAGCGCCAATCACGCAGGAGCGCTCGCGGGCATCGTCGATGCCGTTCCCGGTCTCGACCACGTGATCGTGCGCGACGACGGCTACGAGCCATGGCTGGCCGCTCAGTCGACCATCGATCCCGACCCGGTGGTGACGGCCGATGATTGGTTCATCATTCGCCATACCGGCGGGACGACAGGACTTCCCAAGGGTGTCGGGTACACCCACAAGAGCTGGCTCGATGCCGGTCGGGACTGGTACTACAACTTCCCGCCAGTCGAACTGGAGGACATCTGCATGCACGCCGGCCCGATCTCTCACGGTTCGGGCTATCTGTTCACGCCGATGTGGTTGTCCGGTGGTGCCAACCTACTGGTGCCCAAGTTCGAACCCGGCGAGGTGATCGAGACGATGGCGTCCGAACGCGTCACCTACACCTTCTTGGTCCCGGCCATGATCAACGCCATCGTTCGTCACCCCCGTGTCCGTGATCACGATTGGTCACACCTGAAGGTCCTACAGACCGGGGCTGCCCCGATCGCGGACGATACGGCGTTGTTGGCCCACGAGGTCTTCGGCGACGTTCTCTATCAGGGATATGGCCAGACCGAAGCCGTCCCGATCACGATGATGGGTCCTCGGGATTGGTTCGGGCAGGTCGAAGGCTCCACCCCGCTCCGATCTGCGGGCCGTCCGCTGCCCTTCGGCGACATCGAGATCCTCGATCCCGACACCGGCCGACCGGTGCCCCTCGGTGACGAAGGAGAGATCGCAATTCGTTGTGATGGACAGATGAAGGAGTTCTGGGAGAATCCGGAGGCCACGGCCGAACGCATGCTCGATGGTTGGATCCTGACCGGCGACATCGGTCGCATCGACTCCAACGGCTACCTGTACGTGTTGGATCGCAAGGACGACATGATCATCAGCGGCGGATTCAACATTTGGCCCGCAGAGTTGGAGAACGTGCTGACCGACCATCCCGAGGTGATCGAGGCCGGCGTGTTCGGAGTCCCCAGTGAACGCTGGGGTGAGAGTCCCTACGCCGTCGTCACTGTCGGAGCCGGCGCCTCGGTGACACCGGAAGAGCTGAGCGCACTCTGTGCAGAGCGTCTGGGCAGTTACAAGAAGCCGATCGGAATCGAACTCACCAACGACGAGTTGCCGAAATCTCCCGTCGGCAAGTTGGCCCGTAAGGTGCTGCGCGAACCGCACTGGCTGGGCCATGATCGCCGGGTCGCCGGCAACTAGCGGGACTGGTCGCCCGCCTCCTGCTCGAGACCGCGGGCAGTCCGACGACGTCTCATCTCGGGTGTGCCGATGCCGATGGTGTTGGCATGCCCAAGGTTCCCGCCTGGAAGTTCCGTCCGCTCGCCGCGTTCCTGCTGCTGCTCTCTGCGGTGTCCTCTGTGGCCATCCAGCCGACCGCAGTCGTTGCCGCGCCCAGTCTGACGGTCACCTCCACCGGTCCCGAGAGCATCCTGATCGGAGAGACGGCCACCTTCACCGTCATGGCCCTCAACGCAACGGCAACCCCCGGCTACAACACCGGCTTCCGGGTCGTGCTGCCCGCGGGAGTCTCGCTCGACTCCTCGACATCGCCGGTCACGCCCCAGGTCTTTGCCGACGCGCCCAGCGCTGGACAAACCACGATCGTGTGGGAGAACGTCAACGACTCGCAGCCCAACAGCACCGAACAGCTCTCCTTCACGGTGTCACCATCGACCGTGGCCTACCCGGTCGGAGCGACCATCGACATCGACATCGAGGCGTACACGTCTGACGACCCGCGGGTCGTGCCGGCGCCGAACGGAACCGGCATCATGGGTTCGTTCACGGGCACCGGTAGCGCCCTCGCAACGACCGACGTCACCGCGGTCACCATCGACAAGACCGAGCCGAGCTCGGAGAACGAGTTGCTCCGGGGTGTGCACGATCACTCGACCGTCTACACCCTCCTGGTCGAGAACAACCCCACGAACGCCACCAACTCGCTGACGGTCGACGACTACCTGCCCGCCGGTCTGGAGTTCCTCGGATGTGGTGGCGTCGACAACACCACCGACGCCCCCACCTTCCCCGGCAACGCCGTCGAGTACGCGGGGCGCCGTCGCTGAGCGCAACACCGACCCTCGCCACGAATTGTCCGGCACCACTACTGGTCGAGACGGCGAACGTCGATCCCGATGGTTCCGGCCCGATGCCGTTGGCCGTCTACACCCACGTGCAGTGGTCGTTGGGCAATCTCACGCCGGGCCAGGTCACCACCATCACCTATGCCGCCGGCATTCCTCTCCGCGAAAATACGCTGACCTGGAGCGGTGGTTCGGCGCCTGCCACCACGGGTGCCCAGGTGGCAAATCTCGACAACAACAACGGTCCCGAGACCTTCGACGAGCAGGACCTCGAGAACTATGCGACCGTGGCAGGGACCTACACCGGCCCG
>CALACD010000505.1 GCA_937890445.1 uncultured Acidimicrobiia bacterium
GGCCCCGGGGCCTACAGCCCTGGCCCTGGGGCCTACAGCCCCGGCCCCACGGCCTACGACCCGACCCAGGGAGCCGCGCCCCCACGCAAGAAGCGCTCGGTGTGGAAGATCATCCTCGGGCTGTTCCTGGGGCTCATGCTCCTGGTGGGCGGGTGTACGTTCTTCGTGTGGCGGGCGGTCTCGGGACCCATTGACGCCGGCAACGAGTACCTGGCCGCAGTCCAGGCCGGAGACTTCGACGCAGCCTGGGCCCTCAGCGATTCCAGTTGCTTTGCCGGCGGCGGACCCGAGCAACTGGCGTCGTTCTTCTCGGAACGTCCCATCGAGAGCTTCAGCCTCACCGGTACCTCGGTGAACTCGAACAACGGGCGTTCCACCGGCACGGCCTCGGGAACCGTCGAGCTGACCGGGGGAGATGAGCGCTCTGTCGAATTGGCGATGTCGAAGGTCGGAGACAACTGGCTGGTCTGCGGTATCGATGTCGGAGGACCCGGCAGCTGACCAGTACCCGACGGCCGGTATCGGATCCGGGTGGTGGGCTCAGGCGGTGCGAGCCGTCAGCCACGAGGAGATCGCCTCGCCGATCTCCTCGGCACTGTCTTCCTGGATGAAGTGAATGCCGGCCACCGTGGTTTCGATCTGGTTGGGCCAGGTGCGGCAGAAGTCGCGCTGTGGCCCGATCAGGATCGTGCCCGGTTCGGCGTTGATGAACAGCTTCGGGACCTCCGACGTCGAGAGCCAGTCGGCGTAGGCCTGAACGATCTCCACCACTTCGACCGGCTCGCCATCGATGGGAATCTGCCGAGGCCAGGTCAAGGTCGGGCGTCGATCCTCGCCCGGATTGGCGAACGGTCGGCGGTATTCGCTCATCTCCTCGTCGCTCAGAGTACGGATGATGGATGCCGGCAGGATCGCCTCCACGAAGAGGTTCTTGGTCAGTACGATCTCCTCGCCGGCCTCGGACCGCATCGACTGGAAGATGCCACGCGCCGCCTCCGGCCACTCGTCCCAGGTGACGGGCCGGACGATGGCTTCCATGTAGACGATGCCGGCGACGCGGTCCCGATGACGATTGGCCCAATCGAACCCCAGGGCCGAACCCCAGTCGTGGACGACCAGCGTGACCTGGTCGCCGAGATCGAGTTGCTCGAGGAGGTCGTCGAGGTGATCTCGATGCTGCACGAACGTGTACGAGCCCGGTCCCGGGTCGTCGAGCTTGTCCGAGTCGCCCTGCCCGATCAGATCAGGGACGACACAACGGGCCTGTCCTGACACGTGGGGGACGATGTCGCGCCACAGGTACGACGACGTGGGGTTGCCGTGAAGGAACAGCACCGTGTCGCCGGTCCCGACGTCGTGATAGGCCATCTGCTTGCCAAGGACGGACTTGTAGCGCTTGCTCAGCGGTGCGATGCTCATGCCGGCGAGTTTGATAGCGACTGCTACTCTTGGTCAAGTTCAACCGCAACGACGATCCGAGAAGGGGGTCAAGGCATGGCACGACCTCGCAAGTTCGACGACGATGCGGTCCTGCTCCGGGCCACGGACCTGTTCTGGAAACGGGGAGTGGACGCAGTGTCGATCCGTGATCTCGAGGTCTCGTTGGAGTTGCGGGCGCCGTCGATCTATCGCCGGTTCCACAGCAAGGAAGAGCTGCTGGTTCGTTGCCTGGACCGCTACGTCGAGCAGGAAGTCGGCGGCCGGATCCGTCGCTTTCTCGATGACGTCGATGATCCGATCGTCGGGTTGAGGAACTTCTTCACCTCGGCATTGCGTCCGCATCGAGGCGAACAGCGGCTTCGTGGTTGCTTCTTGACCACGACAGCGGCGCACACCAAGGCCGGCGGACCCGAGGTGCAGGCCTCGGTCGATCGGGGTTTCGCGTTGATCGAGGAGGCGTTCCGCCGACAGATCGAACGGGCGAAGCAGGCCGGTCACGTCGGCCCCGCTGCCGATGCTGCGGCCACGGCCAAGGCACTGTTGCTCTCGTTCCAGGGTCTCTTGGTGTTGGCTCGCAGCGGCGCTCCCGATCTCGAGGCCGGGATCGACGCAACCTTCCGGGCCCATTTCGGGGCGACGACCGTCCCTGACGTCAGGTAGTAGCCATGCGTCAGGTAGTAGCCATGCGTCAGGTAGTAGCC
>CALACD010000506.1 GCA_937890445.1 uncultured Acidimicrobiia bacterium
GCTTCGGTCTGGACAAGGTGGGTTCGTCCCGGCTCGCTGTCGTGGGCCGCACCCCTGGTCACGTTCCATCTCACCTGCCTGGCATGGATCTTCTTCCGGGCCGACGACTTCGGTCAGGCCGCCGAGGTCATCACCGGTATTGCCACGCTTCGGGGTGGGGCCTTCCCGACGCTGGGGATCGCCAACTTCTTCCTACCGACGGCGCTGCTGTTGATCCTGATCGACCGGATCCAGATTCGAACCGACACCGATGCCGGAATCCATCGCCTCCGACCAGCGCTGCAGGGTGTGGCCTATGGCTCGGCCTTCGTCCTCGTCCTTCTCGCCTCGGGGGGCCAACCGGTTCCCTTCGTCTACTTCCAGTTCTGAGAACCCATGTCCTCGAAACAGAACGGGCCGCCCAAGCCGCGACCCCAACACCGAGAATCCCTGTCCCGGAGTGCGCCGCAGGGTCGCGTCGACGATGCGGCAACGGTCGAGCAGTCGGTGGCCACCCCGGGTGGCCTTCGGCTCGGCCGGTCGGGCATTCTTCGACTGGTCCTGGTCGCACTCGTCGCCGTCGTGGTGGTCGAGTTGGCGGGCAGGTTCGTCGTCGCCCAATCGGCCTTCGGTGACGACCTTCTTCCGCGGTTGCTCAACGAGCATCGCAGCAACGCCGAACAGCGCGACGAGGCCGGTCGGGCCACCGACATCCTGTTCTTCGGTTCCTCCACTGCGGGCGCTGACTTCGATCCGAATCAGGTTCCCGACGACCGGGCCTACGATTTGTGGTGGGCGGGTGCGGGAACCGAGACGCTCGACGCGTTCGCCGAGGCGTTTGCGCTGCAGTTGTTCGATGCCGACACGGTGATCGTCGGGATCACCAGCCGTGAACTGAACGATGCCCGGGCTGCCGAGAACGTCTCGGTTCTGGAGGACGCCGAGCGATCGCTGGCGTGGCGGCGAGTTGCCAACAACGACGCGTTGACCAGGCTCGAGTTGCTGGCCAGCCAGGTCTCGGTGCTGGTCCGGCATCGAGCCGATCTTCGACGTCCGACGAGCTGGGTCGCCTGGGCCGTCATCGAGCAGTCGGCCGAGGGCCTGACCACCGACGCGACGGGACGGCTCACGCGCTATCGCGACCGAGACGAACCGATCATGTCGGAGGCCGACATCGAGCGGGAGAGGATCGCGCTGGCCGACTACGCCGTCGGCGGGGCCCAGGCCGATGGGTTGGCTTCGCTGTTGGATCGACTGGTGGAGGCCGACAAACGGGTGGTGTTGGTCTTTCTCCCGGTTTCGTACGAGGACTACGGGCCGCTGCATCCCAACGGCCGGGCCGACATCGATCGGGCCAAGGAGGTGGCTGCCGCGGTGGCCGCCTCGTCGGGCGCCGAATTCCTCGACATGTCGGACCTGGGTGAGGATCGCACGTTGTTCGGGGACTTCAATCACATGAATCAGCGCGGCTCCGAGCAGCTGACTCAGCGAGTCCTGGCCGATCTCGGCCTCGACTAGCGTTGGGTGCAATTGCCAGCGGTTCGATTCGTGAAGTTGCTTCACAACGACGACGAACGGGCCGATAGTGGAGCGTGGACACGGCGGATGATCGTTCGCCATGACTTTTGACGAGGTTTTCTTCATGAGCAGCCAACGGGTTGTGGTCATCGGACAGGGTTATGTCGGGCTTCCGGTTGCGATGCGGGCTGTCGAGGTCGGTTTCGACGTCGTCGGGTTCGACGTGGACGAGGCCAAGATCGAGGGAATGGCCGCTGGCCGGTCCCACATCGATGACATCACCGATGCCGACATCGAGGCCGCGTTGGCGACCGGTCGGTTCCTGCCGACCAGGAACACCGACGACATCGCTGGTTTCGACGTGGCCGTGATCACCGTTCCGACACCGCTCCACGAGGGCGGCCCCGACATGCGCTTCATTGTCTCGGCCGGCGAGATGATCGCCCCGCACGTGCGGTCGGGATCGACGGTCATCCTGGAGTCGACGACCTATCCGGGTACCACCGAGGAGGTTCTCGGCCCGCTTCTCGAGGCCGGCTCGGGTCTGACATCGGGAGCCGATTTCCATCTCGGGTTCTCGCCCGAGCGTATCGATCCCGGCAATCAGACCTGGGACTTCCAGCGCACGCCCAAGGTCGTCTCCGGTGTCGACGAAGCCTCGTTGAAGGTGGTGCAGGAGTTCTACGACGCCATCGTCGACACGACCGTCCCGGTCAAGGGCACCCGCGAGGCCGAGCTCACCAAGCTGCTCGAGAACACCTTCCGTCACGTCAACATCGCGCTGGTCAACGAGATCGGCATGCATGCCCATGCTCTGGGCATCGACATGTGGGATGTCATCCGGGCTGCGTCGTCCAAGCCGTTCGGTTTCATGCCGTTCTACCCCGGCCCCGGTGTCGGCGGCCATTGCCTGCCCATCGATCCCTCCTACCTGGCGTGGCAGATCGAGCGCACGTTGCGTACCACCAGCAAGTTCGTGAAGATCGCCAACGACATCAACGACCACATGCCCGACTACGTGGTCAAGCGCATCCAGCTCGGTTTGAACGAGCGGTTGAAGCCGGTCAAGGGTTCTCGTGTCCTGGTGCTGGGTGTCGCCTACAAGAAGAATTCCAACGATGCCCGGGAGACCCCGTCGACCCAGGTCATCGAACAGCTGCTCGAGTTGGGAGCCCAGGTCGTGGTGCACGATTCGCACGTGGACCGGTTCCACCTCGATGCCCAGGCGCCCCGGGTCGAGCTGACGCCGACCGAGGTCGCGTCGGCCGATGTGGTGGTTCTCATCACCGATCACGACGATGTCGACTATGACCTGGTCGTCGAGCACGCCGGCTACGTCTTCGATTCGCGTCATCGGGTGAGTGGCGACAACGTCGAGTTGCTTTGATCTCGAGGCGACACACTCCCCAGGTTCGAACGGTCCCGGACCGGTGACCGGCGGCCAGAATCGAAACAGCGCCATCGTGCGCGGTGGTGTGCTCGTTGCCCTGTCGTCGATTGCGGCCCGGGGTGCATCGTTCTTCGCCCAACTGGTGCTGGGTCGCCTGCTTCTGCCCGAAGACTTCGGTGTCTACGCCATTGCCCTGACGTTCACCACCCTGGCGGCGTCGGCCAACAGTGTGTTGCGTTCGTTCCTGGTCGATGCGCTGAAGAAGGACTGGGATTTCGGCGGCCTGTACCGGCTGGTGATGTGGACCAGCGTCGGGGTGTCCGTTGCCGCGGTGGCGATGAGTGGTGCACTGGCTCGGCCCTTCGACGAACCGGGCCTGGCGACGATCCTGGCTTGTCTGTTCGCGGCGATGCCGTTGCAGATCGCGCCGGCCTTCGGTGCGGCCCGACTGACCAAGGCCCTGCGATTCCGGGAGCTGTCCACGATGTGGACCTGGAGTGCCGTTCTGTGCCAGATCGTGACGGTGGCCGGCGCGCTGGCCGGTCTCGGGGCCATCTCGTTCGTTGGCGGTGTGGTCGTGGGTTCGCTGGCCGAGGTGGTCCTGGTGCGGCGTCACAGCGGTCCCTATCCGGAACTGCGGGGCCGTCCCCGGCTGGAGGGCGTGGCCGACACCCGACAGCTTCGATGGATTCCGGTCAGCATCGTCGTTCTGGCCGTGTGGATCAACGGCGACTATGCGTCGGCGGGTCTGTTCGAGACAGCGGCAGTGGTCGGGGTCTATTTCTTCGCGTATCAGCTGACCACGGCCTTGACCCAGCCGTTCACGCTGGCGTTGTCCTCGGTGCTGTTGCCGAGCTTCTCGTCGCTCTCGGGTGAGCGCGAGGGAGCAGATGCCTTCTCGCTCACCGTCTTGCTCGTTCCGTTGGCCAGCGGACTTCCCTTCGGGCTGCTGGCGGTCACGGCTGCGCCGCTGACGCACCTGGTTTGGGCCGGAGCGTGGGATGTCGCCATCGTCGCCATCGTGGTGTTGGGCCTCGTCACGCCGATGAAGCTGTTGTTGTCGACCTCGCTGTCGATCCTCCAGGCCAGCGGTGACTGGCAGGGCTACACCCGTCTGCTGGCTGTTTCGGCGGTGGCCACGGTGGTGGCGGCTTCGGTCGGTGGGATGATCGGTGGGGTCGGCGGCCTGGTGTCGGTCATTGCAGTCTCCAACGTCGTGTTGGGTCTGGGCGCCACGGTCCTGGTCGGCGCGACCTTCGGGCTGACGGTCGCCGAATCGGTGTTCCGGCCCTTCTGCTCGTGGATGATCTGGTTGTCGGGCGCGTCGATGGTGGCGCTGGTCGGGGACCTGCACGACGAGCGTTTGTCGTCGATCCCGTGGCATGTCGGCCTGTTCCTTCTCTCCACCTTGCCCTTCGTTTACGCGCTGTTCGGGGATGCCGTCGTGTCGGTCTGGCGTATCGGGGCTCGTCGGAACACACCGACGGCCGGTGGCGCGGCCACACCGTCGGAGTTGCTGCAGCGAGCGTTGGCCGATCGGCC
>CALACD010000507.1 GCA_937890445.1 uncultured Acidimicrobiia bacterium
CGACATCGACGGTGGTGGTGGTGCCGGCTACCCGACCAATCGGCTCGATGGCAGAACCCGGCGAGGGTTCCCCGGCCAGCACAGAGACCAGCTTGTCGGCCCGCCGTTGCCCGAGGCTCCGGCACGGAGCCACCGACGAGCCCGGATCGGGCGGCGTTTCCAGAGCGCTCTCGACAATGTCCATCCCGATCGGGTCCAAGGAGAACGAACCTCGCCCCGAGCCGTCGAGCCGGCGCTGGATGGTGACGTGGCGTTCCTGGAACCGTTGTTCTGCATCGTGGTGATCATCGAGATGTCGATGCCGCCAGTTGTGCAGTGCCCGGGCGAACGTCGAGACATCTCGGTACTCGGCGAGGCCCAGGAGCTGCGGTTCGTCCTTCCGATACTGCTCGGCCAGGCCATGGGCCGCAGCAGCCAATTCCTGGAGATAGGGCACCGTGATGATCCCGCTCTCGAGCGCGGCCCTGGTTGCGGTGAACCGTCGGCAATGAGTCACCAGGCGATGCAGCCGCAGCGCCGCCGCGTTGGACAGACCGGCCTCGACCTCGAGGTGCCGCACGGAGGATGCATAGCCCAGGAAGCCGGCCAGATTGGCCGCGTCGAATTCGACCAACCGCACGATTGCTTCGGCCTCTATCCGCTCGACGGCAGCCAGGAGCCCGGTACCGACCTCGCCGGCACGCAGCGCAGCACTGCCACCCAGCGCAGCACTGCCACCCAGCGCAGCACTGCCACCCAGCGAGCCTGCGCCTGTTTCTGCACACGCCGGTGACTCCATGAAGAAAACCCTAGTCAGAGAGTGTGACAGTCAGGGATGGCGTGGCACGGGAGGTGCGGGATTCCACAACGGGGTAGACATGGGAACCGATCGAACCGACGAAAGTGAACGTGCATGGACATCTACGAAGCGCTGTACACCACCAGAGCGATGCGACGGGTCAAGCCCGACCCGATCCCCCTCGACGTGCAGGCCCGCATTCTCGATGCCGCCATCCGCGCCCCCTCCGGTGGCAACGGCCAGAACTGGCGGTTCATGCTCGTCGACGACCCGGCAACGAGAGCAGCGCTCGGTCCGCTCTATCGGGAGTGCATCGACCAGCTCTGGGACACGATCTACGCCGAGCGGGTGGCCAAGGCAAAGGCCGATCCCGACGATCCGGAGTCGAAGGCCACCAATTCCATGGTGGCCTCGGTCGAACACGCAGCCGATGGGTTTGCCGACTATCCGTTGTTCCTGTTCGCTTTCCAGAAGGGTGACGTCAGTGGTGGCTCGATCTACCCGGCGATCTGGAGCGCGATGCTGGCGGCCCGGGCCGAAGGGGTCGGCTCGTCGTTGACGACCGTCCTGGCGTTCAAAGGGGTGCAGGTCCCCGACCTTCTCGGCGTCCCGAGTGACGAAGGGTGGAAGATGGCAGGCTGCGTGCCCTTCGGGTATCCGACCGGCCGCTGGGGAGTGGCCAAGCGGATCCCCGTCCAGCACGTGGCCTATCGCAACAGCTGGGGAACCCCCGTCGGATTCGAAGCCGACCAGCCGCTGTGGTCGCCCGAGGGAACCGGCGCCGAATGATCGAGGACTTTGCCGGCAAGACCGCAGTCATCACCGGTGGCGCATCCGGCATCGGCCTCGCCCTCGTCCGACGACTGGGTCAGGAAGGCGCGAACGTGGTCGTTGCCGACGTCGAGGCTGGCGCCCTCGAGCGGACCGCCACCGAACTCGACAACGCCGGCGTCCCCAACCTGGCCGTGCTGACCGACGTGACCGATCAGGCCCAGATCACCGCGTTGGCCGACGCAGCCGAACAACGCTTCGGCCCGGTTCATCTGCTGCACAACAATGCCGGCGTCACCACCGTCGGCTTGGCCGAGGAGCAGAGCGACGCCCAGTGGGACTGGGTCCTCCAGGTCAATTTGTTGGCCGTGATCGCGGGTTGCCGTACGTTCCTGCCGCGCATGAAGGCCCACGGCGAGGCGGCCCACATCCTGAACACGGCATCGATGGCGGGCATGGCCGGGGGCCCCTTCATGGCGCCGTACTTCACCACGAAGTTCGCCGTCGTCGGACTGAGCGAGGGGCTCTGGCACGAAGCGCAGATGGTGCAGTCGAACGTCGGCATCTCGGTGTTGTGCCCGGCCTTCGTGCGCACCGGAATCGCCCGGTCGGATCGCAACCAGCCCGACACCATGGGTGGTTGGGTCGTCCCGGAATCGCAGCTCGGTTCCAAGGTCGGTGAACATCTGACTGCCGGGGTCGACGCAGGCATCGAGCCATCAGCGGTGGCCGATGCCATCGTGGCCGGCATCAGGGAAGACAAACTGTGGATCCTGACCCACCCCGAGTCAGCGGATTCGATCCGGTCTCGAAGCGACGCCATCGTCTCGACCGGCAAGCCGGCCCAGGTCCGCAACCTGGGCAACTAGCGCTCCAGGACCGGTCTCGACAGAATGCCAACGGTCAGAACTATGGTCGACCCATGACACGAATTCGGCTGTACAACTCGACCGATCCCGACACCCACCCCTTGGCCAAGGAGGTGCTGGAGCGAGTCACACTGGTACGCGGCCAATCGATCGAGCCCAACGTGTACAAGGCAATGGCCAACCATCCCGAAGCGCTGAAGGCAATGGCCGACTTCGGAAGCGTCAGCTACTTCCGCAACTCGATGACACCGGCCCAACGGGAGCTGGCCTACCTCACTGCGTCGGTCGTGAACGATTGCCATTATTGAATTCCGACCCATGTGCTGCTCGGTCGAGCAGCCGGCCTGACCGAGGAGAAGCTGGCCCATCTCGCCGACGACCCGCTCCCCGACGGCGTCTACGAAGCCGACGAGGCGGCCATCGTCCGATATGCCCAGGCGTCGACCCGAATGGAAGCCATCACCGACGAGATCTACAACGAGTTGCGAACTCATTTCAGCGAGAAACAGATCATCGAGATCTGTTTCACCATCGGCATGAGCAACACCATCAATCGCTTTCACGCCACCTTCCTCACCGAACTCGATCCCTCGACCAAGGACGCAGTGGAAGCAACCTGCCCCATCCCGTTCCCCGCCCAGCCGCCCGAGTGAGACTCGCCCTGCGAACCCCCGAGCGACCCGCCGCGATGTTGTGAGCGCCAGCGAGCAACTCGGTAAGTGAGACTCGCCCCGCGAACCCCCGAGCGACCCGCCGCGATGTTGTGAGCGCCAGCGAGCAACTCGGTA
>CALACD010000508.1 GCA_937890445.1 uncultured Acidimicrobiia bacterium
CTCATGTTCCACATGCACGAAGGCCACCTCGAGAGCGCACATTTCGACGACCGTCAGCCCAAACGCATGGGGAACCATCACGATCAGGTGTTCCCGGTCGGCACGTTCCGGGGACCACAGAGTTGGATCGTCGTGCTCGCCCTCGATCTCCAGTGGCCGAACTTCTGTCGTGCCATGGACCGGCCCGACCTGATCGACGATCCACGGTATGACGACATGCCGAAACGAGCCGCGGCCCGCACCGAGTTGGTGGCGCTGACCGAAGCCTGGATGGCCACGTTCGACACCGACGACGAGGTGCTGGCAACGCTCGAAGCGCACCGTGTGCCGTGTTCGCCGGTGCTCAAGCCGACCGACGCCTTCGGCCACGAGTACTACGAGAGTCGGGACATGGTGCGCTGGGTCGACGACCCCCTGCTGGGGAAGGTGCCGATCCCCGGCTATCCGTTCAAGTTCGGCGACCAGCCCGAGTTGCCGGACCTGGTCGCTCCCCTGCTGGGACAGCACAACGCCGAAGTGCTGGCCGCCTACCTCGGCATGACGCCCGCGCGCGTACGGGAACTCGAGGCGTCAGGCGTTCTCCACCACGGCCCGACCTGAGCACACCGGGCCGGTTTGACGTTTCGGGTCGGAAGACCGAAACTAACGAGCGTTCGTTCGTGACCATTCGGCGCCGCTCCAGGCAGGGTGAAGACAGGCAGGGGGAAGATCTGTGGGGATTCGAGTCGAAGCGCTCGCCGGCGCCGCCGAGGTCGACGCCGGCAACGAGGCCACGCCATCGGCATCACTGATCGTCATCGACCGGGCCGAGCGGCGCAACGCGCTCGACGTCGAACACTGCCAACTGCTGGGCACCGCCGTCGAAGCGAGCGTGGCCCAGGGCGACCGGGCCATCGTGCTCACGGGCGACGGCACGTCGTTCTGCTCCGGAGCCGACTTCGACGCCGTGGCATCCCCCGACTTCCGCGATGCCCTCTACGCCATGCTGGGCACGATCACCGCGGCCCCCGTCCCGGTGGTTGCCGCCATCAACGGACACGCCATCGGTGCCGGATTGCAGTTGGCCATCGCCACCGACCTGCGGATCGCAGCCGGGACCGCCACCTTCGGCGTGCCGACGGCACGGCTGGGCTTGGCCGTCGATCCCTGGACCATCGAACGGCTGGTTGCCGTGGCCGGCGGCGGTGTGGCTCGTCGCCTGTTGTTGACGTGCACGTCGATCGCGACCGCCGAGGCGTTGGTGGCCGGGCTCGTCGATCGTGTCGGCACGGTGGACGACGCTATTGCGCTCGCCCTCGATCTGGCCACCATGGCGCCCCTGACCCTTCGCTACATCAAGCACGCCATCGACTCGATCGACTCGGGCGCCACCGCCGGCATGATGGCCAACGACGCGTCGGTGGTGGCCGCGTTCGAGGCCTGCTGGTCCTCGGAGGATCTGCGCGAAGGTCTGGCGGCCCGGATCGACAAGCGGCCGGCCCGATTCGAGGGACGATGACCGCGGCACTGCGAACAGCCGTGACCCCCGATGCGGTGCGCGCCGTCGCGCTGGAGCTGTTCGCCCAGAAGGGCTACCACGGCACGGCGCTGAGCGAGGTCGCCGGCCGACTCGAGATCCGAACCTCGAGTCTCTACAACCACATCAACTCCAAGCAGGAATTGTTGGCCCAGATCCTGCTGACCACCAGCCGCGATGTTCTGGACGACTTCGACCGAGCGGTCGAGGACGTCGATTCGGTGACCGATCGGTTGGCGGCTGCGGTGCGGGTCTATGCGCTGCGCCACGCCACCCATCGCCACGAGGCCTTGGTCGTCAACGCCGACGTCGCTGCGCTCGACGAACCGACCCGGTCCGATGTGCTCGATCTTCGTCGCCGGCATGAAGGCGCAATCCGCAACCTGCTGGTGGAAGGCACCGAGACGGGCCACTTCGACGTGCAGCACCCGGCGGTGACCTCCTTCGGCATCCTCGAGATGTGTGTGGCCATCGCCCGCTGGTTCCGAGAGGACGGGCCGCTGACGGCCGAAGAGACAGCAGATGCACACGCCCAGCTGACTCTGCGCATGGTGGGCCTCGAGCGAAGGGATCCCGCATGATCCATGTCGATGCCATCAAGCCGGTGGCCGAACTGTTGGACGGACAACGCCGCACCCGACCGACCACGATCGCCTTCAGTGACGATGCCCGCTCGGTCGACTACGACGAGCTGTGGCAACGAACCGGTCAGCTGGCCCGACATCTGGTGCACCTGGTTTCGAACGCGGGCGAACGGGGCCTGATCCTGATGACGAACCGGGTCGAGGTCGCCGAGAGCTATCTGGCCCTGACCCGGGCCTCGCTGGTCGCGGTCTGTGTGAACGGTGCCGCCGCCGAGCCCGAAGTGGCGTATCAACTCGATCACAGTGGGGCCCGGGTGGTGCTGACCGATGCCGACCACCTCGACATGGTGGCGTCGCTGCGCCAGACCCGACCCGACCTGGTCGTCGTGGTCGTCGGCGACGACCCGGCGCTCCATCAGTCGACCGATCTCCACGGCTACGAGCAGCTGGCCACCACTGCGCCAGCGATGGCCGGGCGCCCCATCGACACCCTCGGCCTGGACGAGACGGCCTACCTGCTCTACACCTCGGGCACCACCGGACGACCCAAGGGTGTGATGCTGACCCAGCGCAGCCTCCTGTGGGTGGTGGCGACCTGTTGGTCCCCGATACTGGGCATCGGACCGGGCGAGCGTCTGCTCAGCCCACTGCCGCTGTTCCACTCCTATGCGCTCGACCTGTGCGTCCTGGGCATCGTGGCCACCGGCGCCTCGGTCCATCTGATGGCCCGGTTCACCACCGACGGGGTCCTCGAGCACCTACGGGCCGGCGGCTTCACCGTGCTGGCCGGTGTGCCCACCATGTTCCAGTACCTCCTGAACGCAACAGCGGTGACCGAATCGTTCCCCGACCTCACTCGGTGCGTGACTGCCGGCGCCATCATGCCGGGGTCGGTCAACACCGCGTTCGAGGAGCGGTTCGGGGTCACCCTTCTCGATGGCTACGGCATCACCGAGACCTCGACCATGGTTGCCATGAACTGGCCGAACAGCGCACGGGTTCCGGGCTCGTGCGGCTTCGCGGTGACCGGGGTGGGGATTCGCCTGGTCGACCCCGGAACCGGACGAGACGTCGGCACCGGTGTCGACGGCGAGGTCTGGGTGTCGGGGCCCGGGGTGATGCAGGGGTACTTCGACAACCCGGAGGCCACCGAGGCGGTGCTCACCGACGGCTGGTATCACACCGGTGACCTGGCCCGGCGGGACGACAACGGGTTCCTGACCATCAGCGGCCGCACCAAGGAGTTGATCATCCGGGGCGGTGAGAACATCTATCCGGCCGAGGTCGAGGCCGCCATCCTGCTGGCCCCGGGCGTCGCCGACGCCGCCGTGGTCGCTGCCCCTCACCCTCAGCTGGGAGAGGTGCCGGTGGCCTTCGTCGTTCCCGAGCCGGGCACGACCCTGGACATCGAAGGAATCTTGGCCACCGTGGCCGGACAGCTGACCTCGTTCAAGGTGCCGGCCGAGATCCATCAGGCCGACGCCATTCCCCGCACCGGCTCGGGCAAGACCAAACGCTTCGAGCTGCAGGCCCGCCTGCCCCACGACCAATGATTCCAGAAACCCTGACGCCAGAAACCCTGACGCCAGAAACCCCGACTCCACACTTCGCGACCCCGACCACGAAAGCGACACTGCCATGGATCTGCAACTGAACGACACGACCGTCCTGGTGACCGGCGGTGGACAAGGCCTCGGCCTGGCCATCGGCAAGGCGTTCGCGGCCGAAGGTTGCCGCGTCGCATTCCTGTACAACTCTTCCGGAGCCGGGGCCGAAGCGGCGGCGGCCGAGATCACGGCCGCCGGCGGTCGAGCCATGGCCGTCGGCGCCGACCTCCGGGATCGGGCCGCGGTCGAGGCCGCAGCCGCCGCGGTCCAGGCCGAGCTCGGGCCGGTCGGGGTGCTGGTCAACAACGCGGCGGCCACGCAGTCCAAACCGTTCTTCGAGTCGACCGAGGAGGACTGGGCCCCCCAGATCGACGTCACGGTCGGTGGCACGCTCCGCATCTGTCACGTGGTGGGTCAGCAGATGGCGGCCAACGGCGGCGGAGCCATCATCAACCTGATGGGCGACTCGGGCCGGGTCGGCGAGTCCCGACTCCTGGTCACCGCCGCCACCCGCTCGTCCACCATCGGCCTGACCAAGTCGCTGGCCAAGGAGCTGGCTCGCAACGGGATCCGGGCCAACGCAGTGTCGATCGCCCTGGTCCGCACCGACAACCTCGACGCCCACACCGGCGAGGCCGACGACGAACGCATGGCCAAGATCCTGGCCGCCTACCCGCTGCGGCGCCTGGGCCGACCCGACGACGTCATTCCCATGATCCTCTTGCTGGCCTCTCCGTTGTCGTCGTGGACCACCGGTCAGGTGATCTCGGTCAACGGCGGCTACTCGATGGTCTGATGGTGGCGTCCCTCGATCAGTCGACGACCACCGCGGGGCCCATCGGTACCAGCCCGCGCCGCAAGGAGGACCATCGTCTCCTCACCGGCCGAGGTCGCTTCGTGTCCGACCTGCAGCTGCCCCGGATGCGCCACGTCGCCTTCGTTCGCAGCACCTACGCCCATGCCCGGATCGTCTCGATCGACTGCAACGAACTGGACCCGATCGATCATCCGGTGTTCACCGCCCTGTCACCGGGGTTCGAGGTCGGGCTGTTCGCCCAGAGCGCGCTGCCCGGCTACGTCGAGACCGAGCAACCTCCCCTGGCGCGGGGCAAGACCCGCTTCGCCGGCGAAGCCATCGCGGCCGTTGTGGCCGACGACCGCTACCAGGCCGAGGACGCAGCCGAGGGAGTGGTCGTCGACTACGAACCGTTGCCCGTGACCGTCCGAGCCTGGGACGAACCACAGCACCCGGTGCACGACGCGGCCCTCGACAACGTGCTGTTGGCCCGTACGTTCTCCGCCGGCGACGTCGACGCGGCCCTGGCCGCCGCCGCCGTCGTTGTCCGACGAGAAGTGGTGACCAACCGACACGGCGGCAACCCGATGGAGGGTCGGGCCGGCGTCGCCCTGTGGGAGGGATCGGCTCGGGACGGGCACCTCACGTTCTGGTCGGGAACCCAGATCCCCCACCTGGTTCGCAACCTCCTGGCCGAGTTGCTCGAGCTACCGGAATCCAACGTGCGGGTCATCGCCCCTGATGTGGGCGGGGGTTTCGGCACCAAGGCCGTGCTGTACCCCGAAGATCTTGCCCTGTGCCTGATGGCCCGGTCGTTGCCCGGCACGCCGCTGAAATGGGTCGAGGACCGGGCCGAACACCTGGCGGCGGCCACTGCCGCCCGGGATCACCGCTACGAGCTCGAAGCCGGATTCGACGCCGAGGGTCATCTGGTCGGCATCCGGGGCGAGGCCTGGTGCAACGTCGGCGCCTATTCGGTCTACCCGTGGACGGCCGGCATCGAGGCGTTGATGGCCGGAGGACTGCTGACCGGCCCGTACAAGGTCGAGAACTATCGCTGCAGCGTCCGAGGCGTGGCCACCAACACCGCCCCCTCGGGCCCGTACCGGGGTGTGGCCCGACCAGCCACCGTCTATGCCATGGAATGCCTGCTCGATTCGGGTGCTCGGGCCCTGGGAATGGACTCCATCGACATCCGCCGCGTCAACCTGATCGGGCCCGACGACGTGCCCTACCGGCTACCGACCCGCCTGATCGACGACACCGGCCACTACGCCGAATGCCTCGACGCCTGCATCGAGCGGTTGGGTCTGGACGAGCTACGGGCCGAGCAGGCGAGACGCCGAGCCGAGGGTGGCAAGCCGATCGGTATCGGTCTGGCCTGCTACAACGAGCTGACCGGGTTGGGCCGGGCCGCCTCGGCCGGTCCCCGCATGCCGTTCCGGACCGGTCACGAGGCGTGCACGGTGCGGATCAACCCCGACGGCAAGGTCGTGGTCCTCTCCGGGGTCACCTCGCAGGGCCAGGGGCTCGAAACCACACTGGCCCAGGTGGTGGCCGAAGCCGTCGGGGTGAACTACGACGACGTCGAGGTTCGCTACGGCGATACCGACCAGTCGTTGTGGGGCTTCGGCGCCTTCTCGTCCCGCCAGGCCGTCATCGCCGGTGGCGCCGCCAACCTGGCCGCCGTCGACGTACGGGAGTCGGCACTGCGGTTGGCAGCCGAGTTGTACGAGGCGTCGCCCGATGATCTTCGGCTGGAGAACGGTTCGTTCTACGTCGCCGGGTCGCCCGAGGCCGTGGGAACGTTGGCCGATGCTGCTCGCGTTGCCTACCTCGAATCGAACCGGTTGCCTCCGGGGTTCGAGCCCGGGCTCGATGCCACCCGCTTCTACGACCCGGTGATGGGGGCGTTCGCTGCCGGGGTCCAGGTGGCCGCCATCGAGCTCGACCCGTCCACGGGAGAGATCACGATCCTGCGGTGGGTGTGTGTCGAGGATGCCGGCCGGGTGGTGCATCCCCAGATCGTCGACGGACAGATCGCCGGTTCCCTGGCCCAGGGCATCGGGGGCGCCCAGTACGAGCACCTCGTCTACGACGACGAGGGCAATCTCCGAACCGGAACGTTGCTTGACTACCTGATGCCGACGTCGGCCGAGATCCCCGAGTTCGAGATCGGCCACATCGAACGTCCGGCCGACAACCCCCTGGGCGTCCGGGGTGTGGGCGAGGGTGGAACCCTGGGGCCGGCCGCCGTCCTGGCCAGTGCCGTGGCCGATGCGGTCGGGATCGACATCGACCAACTGCCGCTCACCCCGGAACGTCTGTGGTTGGCACTGGAGGACCAGCGATGAAGTCGGCGCCATTCGACTACCACCGGGCCACATCGGTGGACGATGCCGTCGCCGTCCTGACGGCCTCCGACGGTGAGGCCAAGGTGATCGCCGGGGGCCAGAGCCTGGTGCCGCTGCTGTCGATGCGGATGGCGCAACCCACGGTGTTGGTCGACTTGAACGGTCTGGCCGAGCTTCGCAGTGACCGACCCACCGTGACCGACGGGCGTGCCCGCTTCGGCTCCATGACCCGACACGCCCAACTGGCCATCCAGACCCACCATGGGTTGGCGGCCGAGATGGCCGGCTGGATCGGGCACACGGCCATTCGAACCCGGGGCACCCTGGGGGGAAGCCTGGCCCACGCCGACCCCAATGCCGAATGCCCGGCCCTGGCCCTGGCCTGCGATGCCGCCCTCTCGGTGCAGGGAGCAGACGGTGTACGAACGATTCCGGCCGCGGAGTTCTTCGCCGGGATGCTGCAGACGGCGCTGGCCGACGACGAGATCCTGACCGTCATCGACCTGGCCGTTCCCCGCCGGTGGGGATTCGCCGAGTTGGCTCGACGACATGGCGACTTCGCCCTCGTACTGGCCACGGTCACCGAGCTGGCCGATGGTTGGCGAGTAGTGGTGGGCGGGGTCGAGGGGACCCCGGTCCGACTGGCTGATGCCGAGGCCGCGTTGAGCAGTGACGCCTCGACCGACGAGGTCGGACGAACCGTGGAGGAGTCGATCGTCGCCTATGACGATCTCCATGCCACCAGCCGCTATCGACGAGCCATGGCGGCCGAACTCGTACGGCGAGCCGTCGACCAGGCCCGCCGGACCCAGGGAGAAGCATCATGACGACCGACCGTGTGACGACCGACCGTGTGACGACCGAGACGAAGGTCGAGTTGTCGATCAATGGTCGACGCCACGTCGTGGGAGTGGAACCGCGTCACACCTTGGGCGACGTGCTGCGAGAACAGCTCGGTCTCACCGGCACCCACCTCGGATGTGAACACGGCGTGTGCGGAGCCTGCACCGTGCTCGTCGACGGGGAACCGACACGCTCCTGCCTGGTCTTCGCCGTGCAGATGGACCAGACCGAGATCACCACGATCGAGGGGCTGGCGGCAGCGGACGGAACCCTCCATCCGGTGCAGGAGGCCTTCTCGGCGTGCCATGGCTTGCAGTGCGGTTTCTGTACCCCCGGCTTCGTACTGACTGCCGTGCACCTGCTTGCCACCAATCCGGCTCCCGATCGGGCCACCATCCGACGTGAACTGTCGGGGAATCTCTGTCGGTGCACCGGCTACGTGGGCATCATCTCTGCTGTCGAACGAGCGGCTGTCGAACGAGCGGCTGTCGAACGAGCGGCTGTCGAACGAGCGGTCACGAACGCTGCTGCTGTTGCTGCATCCGCTGCTGACGAACCGTCATCTCCGAGGCATTGACCCGACGAGGCTCGTCGGTGATGACCGATCGAGCTGCAGGAGCCATCCGTTCGATCACCACCTCGGTCTCGACCTGCGGGGTGGCCTGACCGAAGAACACGCCACGCACCGGCGCCACGTCGTCGTAGTCGCGACCATGACCGATGATTGCATGGCGATCGAGTACGGGCACGTCGTTGGTCGGGTCGACGGCGAACCAGCCGTGCCCGGGGACTGCAGCCTCGACCCAGGCGTGGGTCTGCACATGGACGACATCGTCCTGACCCGGGCGGCCGAGGTCGCCCTGCAAGGTCGTTTCATCCTTGGCGAACAGGAAACCACTGACGTACCGGGCCGGAGTGCCGACCGCCCGCAGGAGTGCGATGGTGAGGTGGGCGAAATCCTGACAGACCCCGACGCCACCGTTGACCAGATGCGCGAGGTCGACGCCGATCTCGGTGGCACCCGGCTCGTAGGCCAACAGCGAACGGGTCGTCGACACCATGGCCTGGATCTGCTGGGCGACGTCGTCGACGCCGACCACTGCCCGGTGCGCTCGAGCCTCCAGGTCGGGGTTCGGCGCGCTGTGGCTCGAAGGGGCCAGATACTCGGCATGGGCCGAGATGAACACCGGTTCGGCCAGCACCGACACCGGAACCGTCTGCTCGATCGCAGGTTGCGCTGCGGTCTCGACGGCAGCTTCGGCCACGACCTCGAACGAGAGATGCGGGTCTCGGACGCCGACATGGTCGACCGTGGTCCCCCAGTAGTCGACGAAGGACAACACCCGGGCCGACGGCGACGTGGTCAGTCGGCGGGCGATGACCTGCTGTCGCTCATCGCTGCGGGGCCGGACCCGGAGCTCGTTCTGCGACTCCCACACCGGCACGTCGTACTCGAAGAGCATGCGATAACGGATGTCGAGTCTCACCGCAACGACCTCCCCGGGCGCACGAACTGAGCATGCATGTTCGGCTCTCCCAACGGGCGGAACGTGCTGGTGCCGAGGGTCACGGCCAGATCATCGACGGCTCTGCGCAACTCCCGGAGATAACGGACGGGATCGTCCTCCAGTGCCGAACGAACGTCGCCGTACTCCAGACCCGAGCGGATCCGGCCGGCCACCACCTGCGACGACTCCATGACCCGGGCCCCCTGGTCGAGGGAGGCCAGACGACCTTCCAGGTACCGCAGGCACGACAGCACCGAACGCGGCAGATCGGGCGTGACGAGCAGGAAGCTGGTCACCGTGATGGCGTCACGAGCATGGGCGTGCCGACGGCGAAACGCCTGCAACGCGCTGGACGAACGGAGCACGCGGTCGGCATCGAAGATGGTCTCCGCCTCGGCCGTGGTCGGTTGATTGGCAACGGTCAGCAAGCGGAGCGTGAGACTCGATCGCTCGAGCATTCTTCCGATGGTGATGTAGGCATGCCCCTCGTCGCGGGGCATGGCCTCGCTGAGCACCCCGCTGATGGCCTGGCATCCTTCGCGCACCGTCCGGAAGATCTCGTGAGGTTGATCGAAACTGGACCGAACCGCGAGCGCTCCGAGCTGGAGATGCAGGCGATTGGCGGCCTCCCACAACTCGACCGGAACACGATCACGGGCTACCCGCAGGTTCTCTCGGACGGCCTCCAGAGACGCCCGGACCGACCCCGGTGAATTGCTCGTCAACAGGAAGTCGACGACGTCGGAACGATCCTTGCCGTCATCGTCGAGCAGTTTGCCCAGTCCCAGGGCTTCGACCAGATGGGACCATTCGACCGCAGCGTCCTCGGGGAGCAGGTGCATCGAGGCCCGCGATGCCACCTCCAACCATCGGGCCGTGGTCTCGGAACGTTCCAGGTAGCGACCGACCCAGAACAACGATTCGGCGTGGCGGGCGAGGATCATCGGGTTCCGTTCTCGGCCAGGACCCAGGTGTCCTTGGAGCCACCACCTTGCGACGAGTTCACGATCAGCGATCCCTTCTTCATTGCCACTCGGGTGAGGCCGCCGGGGAACACCTCGGTCCGAGCGCCGGTGAGTACGAAGGGCCGCAGATCCAGGTGACGTGGCTCCAGATGGTCGTCACTCATCGACGCCAGACTCGACAGCTGCACGACCTCTTGGACGATCCAGTTCCTCGGATCAGCTTCGATGACCCGACGACACTCGTCGAGCTCCTGGTCGGTTGCGTGAGGACCGATGACGATGCCGTACCCGCCCGATTCGGCCACCGGCTTCACCACCAACTCGTCGAGCCGGTGGAGGGCGGCCGCTCGCTGGTCGGCATCCCACATCACGTAGGTCTGCACATTGGGCAGGATCGGCTCTTCGTCGAGGTAGTAGGTGATCATCGCCGGCACGTAGGGATAGACGGCCTTGTCGTCGGCCACGCCGTTTCCGACCGAGTTGCACACCGTGACGGTGCCGGCCCGCATCGCCCCCAGGAGCCCGGGCACGCCCAGCGTCGAATCCGATCGGAACGACACCGGATCGAGGAAGGCATCGTCGATGCGGCGATAGATGACGTCCACCGGCAACGGGCCGTGGATGGTGCGGGCATAGACCACCTGATCATCGACCAGGAGATCCTGGCCTTCCACCAGTTCGACTCCCATGGACCGAGCCAGGAACGCGTGTTCGAAATACGCCGAGTTGTAGACACCGGGCGTGAGAATGACGATGTTGGGTCGGTCGCTGGAGGACGGCGGTGCCATCGATTCGAGAACGCGTCGCAGCATCTCTCCGTACTGGTCGACCGGCTGGACCGTGTAGTTCTCGAAGAGTCGGGGGAAGGCTTTGACCATGGCGGCTCGGTTCTCGACGACATAGGAGATACCGCTGGGGTTGCGGAGGTTGTCCTCGAGGACGGCATAGTCACCGTTGGCGTCACGGACCAGATCGATGCCTGCGATGGAGCAATGAGCCCCATTGGGCACCGAGATGCCGAACGCTTGCCGCTCGAAGCCCTTCGAGCTGGTGATCAGCCACTCGGGAACGATCCCGTCGTTGACGGCGGCTCGCTCGCCGACGTACAGGTCGTCGAGAAAGTGATTGAGCGCCGTGACGCGCTGTTCGAGTCCTCGGGCCACCGACTCCCATTCGGCGGCAGCGATCAGACGGGGGAACAGATCGATGGGCCAGGTCCGCTCCAGCCCTTCGGCATCGTCGTTGTAGACCGTGAACGTGATTCCCTGACGGCGGAACTCGTCGGCAACGACCACTTCGATGCGCCGAAGGTCGTCGGCGTCGAGATCGGAGAACCGATCGATGATCTTGGAGTACAGCGGGCGCGGTCTGCCCTCGGAGTCGAAGGCCTCGTCGAAGCCTCGGGCCTGGCTGTAGGACTCGAAGAGTCGACTCATACGAACACCGTACCGGTTCCAGACCTAGCCTCGAATCATGGCCTTCATGGACGAGATCGATCTGTCGGGCGATGTCATCAAAGCTGCCGCCATCCTCGTGGTGATCGTTGCTGCCGTCGTCATCAACGCAATCGTTCGTCTCGCGCTGCGATTCCTGACCCGAAGGGCTGTCCGCCGCGCCCTCGCCGGAAGGGGTCGTTGGAGGCTGCTGCTGCCGCGGGCCGATGAGACATCCGACTTCGAGAAACGGCGGGTCCAACGAGCCGATGCGGCCGCCCACATGCTGTCCCGGCTGACCAACCTGGTCGTGGCGATGCTGGCTGCCATCATCATCTCCCACATTCTCGCCATCGACCCCGTCGTCCTGATCTCCTCGGCCGGATTCGTCGGGGCCGGGATCGCCATCGG
Organism: uncultured Acidimicrobiia bacterium; assembly: GCA_937890445.1. GTDB lineage: Bacteria > Actinomycetota > Acidimicrobiia > Acidimicrobiales > SZUA-35 > JAHECQ01. The sequence continues at coordinate 12,018 of CALACD010000508.1, forward strand.
AGGCCAGGCACTAATCAAGGACTGGTTGACCGGCCTCCTGGTGCTGCTCGAAGACCGATACGCCATTGGAGATCAGGTCGCCATGCAGGTCGGGGGGAACGAGATCACCGGTACGGTGGAAACCCTCGGCGGTGCCGGGGTGCGGGTTCGGTTGCGGGACGGGACGACCTGGCACGCCGGTCACGGCTCGATCGAGAGTGTGACCAATCTGTCCCAACAACTGGTGCCCCACTCGGTCGAGATCCCGAGCGATGTGTGGGCCCAGCTCGACCAGACCATGATCGGTCCCCGACTCAACGCCGCCTCCCACGATCTCGGATTGACCGATGTGTTGTTGGTGGCCGACATCCAATCGGAGCAGGATGGAGAGGGCGATGCCACGGTGACCTTCCACGCCACCCGACATCTCAACGAGCGACAACGCAAGATCGTCCAACGACGCATCGCCGACGGCCCAACCGACTGACACGACCGACGGAGACCCATGCTGCCCGCACCGCAACATTCGAGCGAGAAACCATTCGCCAGTCGACGAACCGGACGAACGGCACCGCCCAACCTGCTGTTCATCCTGGCCGACGATCTGGGATGGTCGGACCTGGGGTGCTTCGGTTCGCCCACGATCGCCACCCCGAACCTCGACCGACTGGCGGCCGACGGCGTTCGCTTCACCCACGCCTACGCCGGATCGTCGTGGTGCTCACCCACCCGGTTCAGCCTCTACACCGGGCGCAACCCGGGCCGCCTGGCCGCCGGATTGGAGGAGCCGCTGCGGACCCGGGCCGAGGGCAAGGGGATCCCGGCCGACCAGCCCACCCTGCCATCGCTCCTGCAGGAAGCCGGCTACGACACGGCCATGTTCGGCAAGTGGCACTGTGGTTGGCTGCCCTGGTACTCCCCGCTGCGCATCGGCTTCCAGACCTTCTTCGGCAATCTCGACGGCGCCCTCGACTACTTCGAACACATCGGCACCCTGGGTGAAGCGGACTTGTTCGAGGGAGAGACGCCGGTCGAGATGACGGGCTACTACACCGACCTGATCTCCGAGCGCGCCGCCCGGTGGATCGAGCAGCCCCGCACGCAGCCGTTCTATCTCCAGCTCAACTACACGGCCCCTCACTGGCCCTGGGAGGGTCGAGGCGACGCCGAGGAAGGTCGACGTATTCACCAGGACTATCTCGAGGGCAAGGTGCCGTTCCCGCTGCTGCACACCGACAGCGGATCGCTGGCCAAGTACGGCGAGTTGGTCGAGACCATGGACGATGCCATCGGCACGGTGCTGGCCGCAATCGATGCGGCCGGCCAGCGTGACAACACCATCGTGGTCTTCTGCTCCGACAACGGCGGCGAACGTTGGTCGATGAACTGGCCCTACGTCGGCGAGAAGGGCGACCTGACCGAAGGTGGGATCCGGGTGCCGTTCATCCTCCGCTGGCCCGAAGCCGTCGCGCCCCATCAGGTGGCGACACAACCGAACATCACCATGGACTGGACCGCCACCTTCCTCGATGCTGCCGGTACCCAGTGCCCGAGCGAATGGCCGTTGGACGGTGTCAGCCTGCTGCCCTGGCTGGTCGAATCCGCGCCGTATCCCGAGCACGACCTGTTCTGGCGCATCTCGAGCCAGGGAGCCCTGCGGCGCGGCAAGTACAAGTACCTCCAGGATCGGCGCGATCGTGCCATCCTCGGCAACTGGCCTCGACGGTTCGGCGACTTCGACCTCCTGTACGACGTAACCGTCGACGGTCGCGAGGCGGCCAACCTGGCCCGTCATCATCCAGAGTTGACCGCGGAGTTGAAGGCCGAGTGGGAACGTATCGACGCAACACTGCTGCCCTATCCTGACGACCACCCCGGCGTCCCCCGCCATGCGGCCGGCAACCGACCTGCGGTCAGCCAGGCCGACTAGTTCCTCCGGAGGAATCATGACCATTCGCATCGCTCTCGCCGGCGCCGGAGCGTTCGGGGTGAAACACCTCGACGGGCTCCGCACCATCGACGACGTCGTCGTCACGTCGCTCATCGGTCGCGACCTGGCAAAGACCCAGTCCGTGGCCGACACCTACGACATCGGTCACGTCACGACCGACCTGGCCGAAAGTCTGGCCCGTGATGATGTCGATGCCGTCATCCTTTGCACACCGACCCAGATGCACGCAGCCCAGACCCTTGCCTGCCTGGACGCCGGCAAGCACGTCCAGGTCGAGATTCCCTTGGCCGACAGCCTGGCCGATGCCCGAGCCGTGGTGGCCCGTCAGGAGGCAACCGGGCTGGTGGCGATGTGTGGCCACACCCGGCGCTTCAACCCCAGTCACCAATGGGTCCACGATCGCATCACCAGCGGGCAGTTCTCGATTCAGCACCTGGACGTGCAGACCTTCTTCTTCCGTCGCACCAACACCAACGCGCTGGGCGAGGCCCGCAGTTGGACCGATCATCTGCTGTGGCACCACGCGGCCCACACCGTCGATCTGTTCCTGTACCAGACCGGTGGTTCGGTGGTGGCCGCCAACGCCATCGAAGGTCCGATCCATCCCGAACTCGGCATCGCCATGGACATGTCGATCCAGATCAAGGTGGACACCGGTGCCATCTGCACCCTGGCCCTGTCGTTCAACAACGACGGGCCCTTCGGCACCTTCTTCCGCTACATCGGCGACACCGGCACCTATCTGGCCCGCTACGACGACCTCGTCGACGGGAGGGAGGAAACCATCGACGTGTCGAACGTCGATGTGTCGATGAACGGCATCGAACTCCAGGACCGCGAGTTCATCGCCGCCATTCGCGAGAACCGGGAGCCGAACTCGAGCGTGCACGGCGTACTCGCCTGCTACGAGGTTCTCGACCGACTCGAGCAACAGGTGGGACGAACCGAGGCCCAGCTCAGGCAGTGACCCGACCGCCCGAGAGTCGGGGGGCAGCCCCGTTCATGGTGGGCAGCCGCAACGACAACAACCAGGTGAGGACGACGAAGACGGCCGAGCCCCACAACGCAACCGAGAGACCGCCGACCACATAGAGGGCGCCGGACAACAACGTGCCGACCAGCCGGCCGAAGGCGTTGGCCGAGTAGTAGAAGCCGACGTCGAGGCTGACGTCATCGCCGGTCGAATAGGCCAGGATCAAGTACGAGTGCAGCGACGAGTTGACGGCGAACACGGCGCCGAACACCCCGAGCCCACCGACCACCGCAATCGTGGTTCCGACGTCGAAGGCGACCGCCAACGCCATCACGATCGTCACGACGGCCAACGCCGACGCCCAGACCTGAGCGGCTCGAGTCTCGGCATCGATGTCGCCGGATGAGCGACCCAGCACCTGCGGGGCCAACGATTGGACGAGACCGTAGCCGATCACCCAGGCCGCCAGGAACGCTCCGATTCCCTGATACGACCATCCCAGCTCGTCATCGAGAAACACCGGGAGCGCGACGACGAACCAGATGTCGCGGGAACCGAAGAGGAAGAATCGAGCCGTGGCCAGCCGATTGATGGCCGTGGACTTGGACAGGATCGAACGCAGTGGCGGCTTGCGCTTCGATCGGCCGATGTCCTCGTCGAGCAGGACGACGACCGAGACCAGCGCGACCGCGATGAGCCCGGCCATCGCCAGCAGGGCTCCGTCGTACCCCACCCAGGCCAACAGGGCGGCACCGAGGAAGAAGCCGACGCCCTTCAGGGCGTTCTTCGAACCGGTGAGCGCTGCCACCATTCGGAACAGCGCACCCTCGCTGTCGCCGGCCACGAACTTCACCGCGCTCTTCGAGCTCATCTTGGTCAGATCCTTGGCCACGCCACTGAGGGCCTGGGCACCCATCACGAAGGCCACCGAACCCACCTCGGGCCAGGTCGGCCGGTGCAGGGTCAGGGCCAGGAGCGCAACGATCTGCAGCCCGAGACCGACCACGAGGGTGCGGTTGAGTCCGGACCGGGCTCCAACCCAACCCCCGATGAGGTTGGTCACGATGCCCATGAACTCGTACAGCAGGAACAGGAACGCGATCGACACCGGCGAGTAGCCGAGATCGTGGAAATGGAGCAGCACCAGCATACGCAACGCCCCGTCGGTCAGGGTGAAGGCCCAATAGCCGCCGGTGACCAGGACGTAGTTCCGGACCTTCATCGCGACGGTAGCGAGGCCGCCACCTTCTGGGCCAGATCGACCATTCGGAAGGCGTAGCCGTACTCGTTGTCGTACCAGATCAAGACCTTGACCATGCGCTCGTCGACGACCATGGTCGATGGCCCGTCCACGATGCCGGAGCGAGTGTCGTTCGTGTAGTCGGCCGAGACGAGCGGCCGGTCCTCGAACCCCAGGATGCCCTGGAGCGTTCCGGCGGCCGCGGTTCGGAGCAGGCCATTGACCTCCTCGGTGGTCACGTCTCGGGCCAGGGTGAACACGGCGTCGGTCAGTGATGCGTTGAGCACCGGCACCCGGACGGCCAGACCGTTGAGCTTGCCGGCCAGTTCGGGGTAGATCATGGTGATGGCCGTAGCCGAACCCGTGCTGGTGGGGATCAGCGAGTTCAGGGCCGACCGGGCTCGGCGCAGATCCTTGTGAGGGGCGTCGAGAATCACCTGCGTGTTGGTCACGTCATGAATGGTCGTGATGAGACCCCGCTCGATACCGATGCCCTCGTGCAGCACCTTCACCACCGGCGCCAGAGAGTTGGTGGTACAGGACGCGGCCGTGACGATGCGATGCGTCGATGGATCGTACAGATGGTCGTTGCAACCCATGACCACGTTGAGGACACCATCGTCCTTCACCGGAGCGGCGACCACCACCTTGCGAACGCCTCGATCGAAGTACGGATCCAGCAATGCGGTGGTGCGGAACGCGCCGCTGCACTCCAGAACGAGGTCCACCCCCTGTTCGTCCCACGGCACCCCACCCGGGGTGTCGAACCCGGAGTAGGTGACCCGACGGCCGTCGACGGTCAGATCACCCTGGTCGTGTGTGACCGTTCCGCCGTAGCGCCCGTGCACCGTGTCGAATTCCAGCAGATGGGCTGCGGTGGCAACGTTGCCGGAGCGCTCGTTGACGTGGGCCAACTCGAGGTCCGGGCGATCTCGCAGCGCCCGCACCACCAGGCGTCCGATGCGGCCGAAGCCGTTGATTCCCACTCGTGTCGTCATGCTGCTCCTTGGTGTTCGATCAGGATCTCGATGCGCCGTTGCAGCTCGGCCAATGCGGCATCGAAGGCGGCCGGTGTGCCCACCTCGACGGGGTCGGGCACCGACCAATGCCACCACGACGGCTCGGGGGCAATCTCTTCGTGGGCCTGGTCGCACACCGAGACGACGATCTCGGCCGTCTCGTCGGGGCCCAGGGACCGAGGTGCCTGGTTGCCGAGGTCGAGACCGATGCGTCGTCCCGCCTCGATGGCTTCGGGGTTGATCTGGGCTGCGGGGTGGGTTCCCGCCGAGGTGGCCGGGCAGCCGGTGCGGGATCGCCACAGTGCAGCGGCCAACTGGGACCGGGCCGAATTTGCCGAGCACACGAACAGCGCCGGGCCGACCGGACGAGTGGTCACGATCCCGAGTCGAGCCAGCGGCCCACGTCGCAGGCGCAGGTAGCGACGACGGCGATCGCCCGAGGACGCGAGCCGCTCGATCAGGCCGACGGTTTCGAGCACGTCCAGATGGTGAGCCAGAAGATTGGAGGCGATCCCGTAGCGGCTCGCGAGTTCCTTCGACGTCCGGTCGCTGGCGACCAGATCCTCGACGATGGCCAAACGGACCGGATCGCCGAGTGCAGCGTGCAACCGGGCCCGCTCGATCACGTCTGTCTCGACGGGTGCTCTGTCTACTGACTTCACAGCTCTGTCTACTGACTTCACACGGACAGCGTACTCGGCGCCTCGGATTAGCTCAGTAAATTTTGAGTGAACTCTGTCGGCTGGCCCGCTCGATTCGCGTCCGTCAACTGCGAGCGGCCTGGATCTCTGCCGCTGTCGGCATGCCGGTGCGGGCGCCGTGGGCCCCGACCGAGATGGCGGCCGCGATCATGGCAGTGTCGACCGCAGCGACCAGACCGCCACCGGCCGCCAACCGGGCGGCCAGCACACCGTTGAACGTGTCACCGGCACCTGTCGTATCCACCACCCTTGCCGGTCGGGCCGGAAACACCGCCGGCGTGCCACCGGGTGAGACGACCACACATCCGTCTCCACCGAGCGTGACGATGGCAGACGCCCCGCTTCGTTGCACCAGCTCGGTCAGCATGGCCGCCATGGATGCCTGCCCCGTTCTCCCGACCAGCTGCGTCAACTCGGATTCGTTCGGGGTGAGGATGGCACCGAGCGGCACCAGGCCGTCGAGCCCGTCGATGACGGGCGCCGGGTTGAGGATGCAGTGCACGCCCGCCGCCCGGGCCTCGCCGAGTGCCGCCCCCACGGCTTCCAGCGGGATCTCTGCGCTGACCAGCACACAATCGGCGGTCGGGAGCAGCTCGGCCAACGCGGCCGACACGTGTCCGGCGCCCAGGGCACCGTTGGCCCCCGGGCCCAGCGCGATCTGGTTCTCACCCTGGTCGTCGACCACGATGAGGGCGACCCCGGTCGGCTGATCCTCCAGGATCGCCACGCAGGACACGTCGACTCCATCGGCTGCCAATTCCGCCAGTGCTGCCCCGCCGTGATCATCGGCACCGACGGCGGCCACCAGATACACATGGGCTCCGGCCCGAGCAGCGGCCACCGCGGCATTCGCGCCCTTGCCGCCACCGAAAGTACGAAGCCCCGAACCGACAACCGTCTCGCCGGGACCCGGCAACCGGTGTGCGTTGACCACCAGATCGACGTTCACCGCACCCACGACGATCACCGTCCCGACCGCTGAAGGCATCACGCTCGAGCCCTCGGAGTCCTCCATGGGCCGAGCCTAGCGAACCGGTGGGGCACGCCCGTGAGCGGTACGAGTCGACACCCCGAGACGCTGGCTGCGTTCCACCGCGGCTGGCCGGTGGCCCGGGCCCCATAGGGTGACTGCATGACCATCGAAGAAGGCCGTGCACCGGCTGGGCAACCAGACGCACATCCGATCGAGCCCCACAGCGGTTCGCCGGCCGGACGCCTGAACTGGCTTCGGGCCGGAGTGCTGGGGGCCAATGACGGGATCATCTCGACTGCGGGTCTGGTCATCGGGGTCGCAGCCGCCACCACCAGCACCTCCGCCATTGCCACGGCAGGGTTCGCCGGATTGACCGCGGGCGCGGTCTCCATGGCGTTGGGCGAATACGTGTCGGTGAGCACCCAGCGCGACACCGAACGGGCACTGATCGACAAGGAGCGCCGCGAGCTCGAGCAGACGCCCGATGCCGAACATGCCGAGCTCGTGGCCATGCTTCGCGACCGAGGGCTGGCCGATGACACGGCGGTCGTGGTCGCCGATGAGCTGACCGAGGCCGACGCGTTGCGGGCCCACCTCACGATCGAACTCGGAATCGACCAGGACCAGGTCGCCAAACCGTGGTCGGCTGCGATCTCGTCGGCCATCGCCTTCACCGCAGGCGCAGCCCTGCCCCTGCTGGCGATCTTGGTGCCTCCTACTTCCCTTCGGATACCCGTCACCTTCGTCGCCGTTCTGATCAGTCTTGCCCTGGCCGGTGCCCTGAGCGCAAGCCTCGGCGATGCGCCGAAACAGCCCGCCATCACGCGATTGGTGCTCGGCGGAGCCGCAGCCATGGCCATCACCTACGGAATCGGCCAGGTGCTCGGGGTCGCAGTTGGCTAGAAGACTGCTGACGCCGGAACGCAGGACCAACCATCCTTGCGTCCTAGGCTTGAGGTTTCGTCTGGCACGAAGAGGAACTTGATGGCTGGTGGTCTGGTCGGTCTACTCGATGACGTTGCGGCACTGGCCAAACTCGCCGCGGCGTCGATCGACGATGTTGGGGCAGCTGCAGGTCGTGCCAGCGCGAAGGCAGCGGGGGTCGTGGTCGACGACACCGCCGTCACACCGGCCTATGTGCAGGGATTGACCGCAGACCGAGAGCTGCCGATCATCAAGCGGATCGCCAAGGGTTCGCTGCGGAACAAGTTGCTCTTCATCATCCCCGTCGCACTCGTCCTGAGCGAAGTGGCGCCGCTGCTGGTCGAGATCATCCTGATGATGGGCGGCACGTTCCTGTGTTTCGAAGGCGCGGAGAAGGTCTACCACAAGCTCAGGGGCGGCGAACACGACCATGACGTTGCCTCGGTCCTCCAAGGCCCCGAGGCCGAGGAAGCGACCATCGCCGGTGCCGTCCGCACCGATCTGATCCTGTCGGCAGAGATCATGGTGATCTCGCTGAAGGAAGTGCTCGACGAAGGTTTGGCGCAACGAGCGATCATCCTGGTGGTCGTTGCGCTGTTCATCACCGTCGCCGTCTACGGCGTCGTGGCCCTGATCGTCAAGATGGACGACATCGGTCTCTCGCTGGCCCAGCGATCGTCGGCGTCGTCGCAACGGGTGGGGCGGGGCATGGTGACCGGTATGCCGATCCTCCTGCAATGGCTGACCATCATCGGCACGGCTGCCATGTTGTGGGTGGGCGGTCACATCCTGCTGGTCGGCACCCACGAGTTGGGCTGGGACGGCTTGTACGACATCGTGCACGATCTCGAAGAGTCGGTGGCCGATGTCAGCGGATTCGGCGGTGTGTTGTCATGGCTGGTGAACACGGGGCTGTCGGCCGTCGTGGGCATCGTGGTCGGCAGTGTCGTGATTGCCGTCGTCTCCCGCTTCCACCGGACGAAACCCGCAGCCGCCCACTAGCCCGACGCAGAACTCCGACGTCGAGGAGCACGGAACTCCGACGTTGAAGAGCCTCAGACGTCGAGAAGCTCAGACGTCGAGAAGCACGGTGCCGTCGTCGCCGTTGACCGTGATCATCTGACCGGTGGTGATCATCGACGTCGCCATCTGGGTACCGACCACGGCCGGAATGCCCATCTCCCGGGCAACGATGGCGCAGTGCGAGAGCACCCCGCCGGTGTCCGCGACCACGGCACTGGCGATCGAGAACAACGGCACCCAGGGCGGCAGCGTCATGGGGCAGACCAGGATCTCACCTTCTTCCAGTTCGGTCGCCTGAGCCAGCGTGGTGACGACGCGAGCCCTGCCGGTCGCCGTTCCGGGTGAACCGGTGACGCCGGTCAGGACGTTTTCGTCGTGGACCGCATCGGGGTCGGGTGGCACCATGCCGAGCAGTCGCACCACGAGGGCATCCATGAACGGATCGAAGGGAGCATCGGCGGGCGGCGGAGGCGGCGGTGTCCCGAGGATCGGAGGAGGCGAGATGGTGCTGTAGGCCGCATGCTCTTCACGTCGGGCCGCCAGTTCGGCATCACGCTTGGTTCCGTTGGCCATGGCGTCGCGAAGTTCGTCGACGTAGAGAAAGTGCACATCGTCAGCGTCGGCCACGACACCGGATTCCGCCAGCCGACGCCCGATCTCACCCACGAAGCGACGGAACACGGCAACGCCGGTCTGGTCGATCCAGAACGCATGGTCCTCGGTGACCGGAAGGTTGTATTGAGCCGCCTCGTAGAGGTCGTTGAAATGCGCCAACTTGTCGGGATCATCGGCCAGGAGTTGCCGACACTTCGCCAGCTGGGTTTCCCGCTTGGCTTCGGCCCGAGCCAGGTGCAATTCGGGATTGTCGGCATCGTCCATGTCGAGGTAGCCCATGAGCGACCGAAGCGGAACCGAGGGATCCTCGATCCAGGTCTCGGCGAACATGTCGTAGACGCCGCCGCTGCGCCAGCCGAACTCGGCGAGGAAGTCAGCGAACTCGGCATTGAACTCGGCCGCTGCGTCGGACGCAGCGAGGGCGGCCGGGAGCTCGTCGAGCGGAGTCGATTCGAACAGCGTCCGCAGCTCGGCGTTGTCACGCACGATCCGGCTGAGCTTCCACAGACCGGTTCCGGTGTCCACGCTTCGGGTCCGGAAACCCTGAAGACACTGATAGGACTCGGTCTTGCTCTCCGGTTGGACGACCTCGTCGTAGAAGTCGCAGAAGGCCGAGGCCGACATCAGGCAGTAGTTGATGTGACCGTGGATGTACCACTGGTAGCGCATGTGGTCGATGAACCAGTCCAGCTTCTCGGCCAGCTCCGTATCGCTGAGCGTCGTCCAGTCGGCAACCCGCAGCTCCGAGTTGAGGGCGATGACCTCCGGCTTCCATTCGAACTGCCAGCGGGCGCCAACGCCCGGCACCTTCTCGGCCAACGTCTGCTCGTACCGACTCCATCGGCGTGCGGCCTCCTCCTCGTCGGGGATCGGGTGGAAGCTGACGTAGAAGAAGCCCTTCTCGAAACGCGGCGTCACCATGATCGAGGTGTCGTACTCGGCCTGGGCTTGGGTGAAGCCTTCGGCGATGGTGCGTCCGACGGCGTCGATCGACAATGGCGTCATGGGAGCGGTCATGTGGTTGTCGTAGGCCCAGAAGCCCTCGACCTCGTCCGGTCCCGGAAAGTCCTCGATGCTTACAGAAAGAGCCATGTTTCCCCTTGTTTCCGGTGTGCGTCGATCGTGATTTCGGGCGGTGCTAGGCCAGCGGACACGGCGATGCCAGGCGCCACCCGACAGCCAGGGCCTAGGGGGACTCGGTGCGAACCTCGGTCTCGAACGTGGCAGGACCGCTGACGCGAGAGCGAAGCGACGACATCACGTTGCGATGGGGTTCCGAACCCACCCAACGACGAAAGGTCGCCTCGTCGGCCCAGGACGAATCGACGGTCAAGCGCTTGCCTCCGAGATCGGTCACCAGGGCATAGTGCAGGAGCGCCCCGGGCTCGGCCGCCATCAGATCCTCGAGCGACTTGCGGATGCGGAAGGCACCTCGCATGAACGGGAGCATCGCCATGATCGAACTCGCCGGGAGTTCGCTGCGAAAGATGAAGCCGGCCTCGGCCGATCGGTCGGTGGCGGAACGTAGGGTCGGCATCAGGCCACCGGCCCTACGGATCGGTCAGCGACCCAGTTCCCGTGGAAGCCGAAGGGGACCCGCTGGGGCAGCGGCACCCGAGCCACGTAACCCCGGTCGAAATCCTGGGCGTCGAGGACAACGAACTCGGCGGTGCCGGCGCCGAGATCGTGGACGAAGGTGACCAGCCAACCATCGTCCTCGGCATCGCCGTCATCGCGTGCCACGAACACCGGCTCGCCGGCAGCTCGACCCGGCCCGTGATCGAACACCTGCCGAGTCCCGGTGTGCAGGTCATGTTTCAGCGTGGGCCATCCGACCGAGGAATCGCCCGAGACGGCTGCGCAGTAGCCGTAGCGATAGGGCTTGGTGCCGAGCGAGCCGCGGTGACGGGGAAACTCGTTCGAGGTGTCGTCGAGCACGGTGATGGACGCCCCCCGAGTGACGGGATCGAGTTCCCATCGTTCGAGGCGGGCCAGGTTGTCGCCGAAAGGGCCTCGCACGTCGGCATCGAACATCGTTGCGTAGTTGCAGAGGTCGACGATCACCTTGCCGTCTGCGGTGTCATAGGCATTCATCGGATGGAACGAGTACCCGTTGGGCACGTCGATCCAGATGATGTCCGACGCCTCTCCTTCCCGAGGAAGCAAACCGACGCGGTTGCCGTACTCGGGATTCCAACGGAACGGGAACTGGCCGGCAAAGGCCACATTCAGATCCACAGTGCAGGGCTGGTCGTAGACGATGGCGAAACGACTGGTCAACGACATGTCGTGGAGCATCGTCATCCCCAGCGGGATGTCCACTGTGCGCCGCACTCGACCATCGGTACCGATGACGACGTACTGCACATGGTCGAGCCACTCCGCCCAGGCATAGACCATGGCATGCATCTCGCCGCTGTCGGGATCGACTTTCGGATGGGCCGTGAACGCCCCGGGCAGGGTGCCGAAGAAGTCGTTGCGCCCCACCGTCTCGAGCTCGTAGGTGAGTTCCACCGGACATCCACCCGCTTCGACCATGGCCCACGTCCGACCGGCAAAGCCACCGACGTTGGTGTTCGGACCCAGAGAGGACCCGTTCCAATTGGTACCGGCGATGTCATCTCGGCCGCGCACCTCCGACACCCGACTGGAGCCCACGTAGCGATTCCGGTACCAGGCAGCTCGCCCGCCTTCGACCCGGAGGCCATGGACCATTCCGTCCCCCATGAACCAATGATGCGTGGCCGGATCGACCGTTCCGATGGGATTCGGCCCGTTGCGCAGATAGCGGCCGGTGAGCTCGACCGGCAGCTGGCCGATCACGGGGAGATCGAACGCGGTCACCTCCTCGGTGACCGGGGCGAAGTTGCCCGACAGATAGACGGCGGTATCGCTCGACGTTTCGTTCATGACCTTCGCTCCGACCTTCATTCCGACCTTCGCTTCCGACCTTCACCGTCAGAGGCGGACGTAACATTGTTATGTGAGATAACTTAGTGATGGATGACCGTTCCGTCAAGAGATGTCGCAACCGATGACCCTTCGTCGACCGCGTCGACCGACATGCGTTCCCGGCTGGTCGACGCTGCACTCACCTTGCTGCAACACCAGGGCGCAGCCGCTCTCACCGTCCGCAACATCACCACCCGGGCCGGCTGTTCGACCACGGGCATCTACACCTACTTCGGGGGCAAGAACGGCCTGGTCGACGCCATCTTCAGCAACGGCTTCGCCTCGTTCGACCAGGCACTCGACCCGTTTCTCGACGAAGGGGACCTGCTGGGGGCCGGGCAGGCATATCGGCGGTGGGCGCTCGCCCACCCCATGCAGTACATGGTCATGTTCGGCCGAGCCGTACCCGATTTCGAACCGTCCGACGCTGGGCTCGAGAGGGCCCTGGTGTCGTTCTCCAAGTTGGCGGCCGGCGTCCGACGTGCCGGCATCGGCGGCGACGCCGACCATCGGGCTCATCACATCTTCGCCACGGTGCACGGGTACGTGATGCTGGAGATGGCCGGGATGGCACCGCCCCTCTCCGTCCCGATCGAGACGCTCTACCTTCACGCGCTCGCATCGGCGAGCGAGCCGATCCGACCGCCCGGCCAAACCGTGAACTGACCGGGAAACCGAATCGCCGGGTGTCGACCGTGATCCGAGGCGGCATCATGGGACACCCCTCGACATGGGAGATGCCAGCGGTGAAGGTCTCGGCCGATTTCATCTGTGAACACGGAATGCCCCAGCCGTGGGCAACCTGCACCGAATGCATGCTGTTGCCTCGGGATCTGCAGCCCGAACCGATCGTCGAGAAGCCGCCGCCACCACCTCCGAAGCCACCACGAACACCCCGGGCGACACGAGGATCCCAGGCGCCTCGCTCGGTGAGCGCCGATGGCTCGCGGGTTGGCCGGGCCCCTCGACCCGACCGGGCGCCCCGGCCCAGCACGCGGCTGCCTCGACGGGTGGACGATCCCCCACCCGATCTGTTCGGCTCGTTCGATCTGGCCTACGAGATTCCGCCCGAGCACCTCGGGTACTACACCAACGGAGCCGAACGGGACTGGTTGCCGATCTCGACCATGCCCAGAGAACTTCGGGCCCTCGGCTGGGTGTACCTACAGATCGATCGCCGAGTAGTGGCACGCTGTCGTGTCACCGGCATCGGGTTCCGGGAACGACGATGGCGCCACGAACCGAACGAAACCGCAGCCGATGACGGCCCCGGTCCGACGCTCGAGCTCGAAGGCGATCGATGGGAACGAGTGGCGTGCGAACTCGGCCCCGACGGCGACCGGCCCGTGACGGGCTATCGCTACTTGCGCACCGCTCCCGACGACTCGGTCACGGTGGTGACGGGCGAAGACGAACTCGTGTGATCTTTCGACCCTTCATTTCCTCGACGATCAGTTCGTGGCCCTGAACCTGAACCTTGGTGCCGATTCCGGGCAGCACGGTGTTGGCGTCGAGGACGATGCCGGCCAGTGTCGTCACCTCGGGATTGACGAAGTCGACGCCGTGATGGTCTCGCAGGTCCGCCAGCGTCATCTCGCCATCGAGGCCGATCGAACCATCCTCGTGGACCACCGTGGCGTCGGCTGCGGTCTGGATCTCGGCGTCCATCACCTCGGCGATGATGTCGTCCAGCGTCAACCAACCCAGGGTTCCGCCGAATTCGTCGACGACGACCGCGGCGTGCGTGTGCTGGGACCGGAACAACTGGAGCACCCGCTCGGCGCTGGCCGATCCGGCGACACTTGGCACCGGTCTCAGCAGTTCGGCAGCGGCATCCGAGGTGCCCCGTTGCCGAGCCCGAATGAAGTCCTTCACGTGGAGGACGCCGACAACCCGGTCGATCGAACCGTCGATCACCGGAAACCGACTGATGGGCGAAGACCGGATCCGGCTCTCGACCTCGGCCGCGGAGGTGTCGATCGACATCGTCTCCACTCGCCCCCGAGGCGTCATCAGCTCCTCGGCGGTTCGCTCGTCCAACTCGAAGACATTGTGGATGAGATCCCGCTGCATGACCCCCAGCTGTCCGCTGTGGGCCGACTCATCGGTCACGATGGCCAACTCGGCGCTGGTGTAGAGCAACAAGCGCTTGTCGGGCTCGGGGATCCGGAGCAGACGCATCAACGCGAACGCCAGCGAGTTGAGGACGATCACCAAGGGTCGGAACGCCGTGCTGAAGAAGCGCATCACCGGACTCACCCGTAGGCTGACCGCTTCGGGAGCCTGTAGGGCAAGTGCCTTCGGGATCATCTCACCGAACACGACGTGCATGAACGTGATGCCGCTGAGCGCCACGACGAACCCGACCGTGTGGGCCGCTGCATTGGACAGGCCCCAGTTCTCGAAAGGGTCGTACAGCCAATGGGCGACGGCCGGTTCGCCGTACATGCCCAGACCAATGCTGGCCAGGGTGATTCCGAGTTGGGCGACGGCGATGTAGCCGTCCTTGCCGGCCGGCCGTTCCAGCACGGCGACCAGCCAGCCGGCCGCCCGGTTACCGCCTTCGGCCAGCGTCGACAGGCGACTCGAACGGGAACCGACCAGAGCGAACTCGGCAGCAACGAACACGCCGTTGACGGCCACCAACACGCTGATGACCAGGATCGGCACCACAACCGACCCGATCATCGTTCAGCCTCCGGAGCCGGAAAGCTGACCCGGGCGACGGCCCGCCCCTCCATTGCATCGACCCGCACCGCTGGATGAACGTCGCTGGCACCCACCACATCACCGACCCGAGGCACCCGGCCCAACTGGTGCCACACCCATCCGCCGACCGTGTCGACGTCGGCGACCGTCAAGTCGATGCCCGTCGCATCCCGGACCGCGGACAGCAACACGTCGCCCCGGATCCAAACTCGCCCTCGCTCCACGACGACGGGATCCAATTCGTCGTCGAATTCGTCCTGCAGCTCGCCGAAGATCTCTTCGATGGCGTCCTCCAGCGTCACCATTCCCGCCACATCCCCGTACTCGTTGACCACCAGTGCGCAGTGTCGCGACTCGTCTCGCAGCGTGCGCCACAGATTGGGAACCGCCGTGGTCTCGACCACTGCCAGAGCCGGAATTGCCACGTCGCCCACCACCGACGAGGGATCCCTGTCCGCTCGGAGAAACAACTCGCGCAGGCTGACCATCCCTTCGATCTCGCCCCGGTCATCGGTCACCGGAAAACGCGTGTGGCGACCGGCCGACAACTCCGACAACGCGTCGCGAACCGGAGTCGATGCCGACACGGTGACCAGCCGGGTTCGCGGCGTCATGATCTCGCGCACCAGTCGAGCGTCAACGTTGAGGATGCCGGCCAACATGTCTCGCTCGGCGGCATCGATGAGACCGCCAGCGGCACTGTCCTGGTAGAGGCGGGCCAGCTCTTCGGGCGAGTGCACGTGGGCATGGCTGTGATCGACCGAGAGTCGCATCGCCCTCATCAACCGGAAAGCCGAGCCGTTGAAGATGGTCACCAGCGGCCGGAACAGCCACTGACTGACCCGCATCGGAGGAAGCGTGACCATGGCCAACTTCTCGGGGTACCGAAGGGCCGCCGTCTTCGGCAGCAGTTCCCCCAGGACGACCTGGAGCGTCGTGATGAAGATCAGCACCACGACGATGGCCAGTCCACGGCCGCCGACGGATCCGAAGACCGGTTCGAGCAACGGCGTGAGTTGGGATTGTCCGTAGGCGCCGGCCACCAGACTGCTGAGGGTGATGCCGATCTGGCAGGTCGCGACGTAGGAGTCGAGACGGTGGGGATCCTGCAGGATGTCGAGCAACCGTCGAGCTGGTCGACTGCCACCCTCTGCTGTTTCCTGTACCCGTGACCGACGGGATCCGACCGTGGCGAATTCGGCGGCCACGTAGAGGGCGTTGAAGGCAACCATCACGCCGATGATCAAGAGCTGGAGGACAGTCGTCATGGGAAAACAGTCATAGGAAAACAGTCATAGGAGAACAGTCATCATCGCCCGTCGTGACATGCGCCGTGGGGGCCGTCATCGATCGGCAGCGGTTGATCCATCGGTCTCATCGTAGTGAGCGCTCGTGGCCAATCCCGAGACCATCGGGCCGTTCGACGTTCGACCGGTGATCGACTGCCAGATCTTCTCCGGTGTCAGGGGAAGATCGAGATGACGGATCCCGGTGTCCGCGAGCGCATCCAGCACGGCATTGTGAGCCGACGCGGTGGCGGCATTGCAGCCGTTCTCGCCGATCCCCCGGGTCCCCAGCGGATTCCGTTCGGTCACGGTCCCCAGCGTCTCGGTCTCGATGCTGCACAACTCGGATGCTGCCGGCAACAGATAGCTGGCGAAGGTGGCCGACATCGGGTTACCCGACACGTCGTAGCCGATGTCCTCGAACAGGGCCTGACCCAGGCCGGCCACCGCTCCCCCGTGTTGCTGTCCTTCGACCAACGTCGGTTGCAGCACGCGCCCGCAGTCATCGACTGCCGCATGGGACAGGAGGCGAACCGCTCCGGTCTCGTTGTCGACCTCGACCACCGTCACATGGCTGCCGTAGGGATGGGCCGCTCCGCTCACCGATTCGTTCCTGGTGGCCTCCAGACAGTTGCGCTCGGACCGACCTGCCAACTGAGCCCACGTCACCCGTCGAGTCGGCACCCCGGCCACGGCCAGACCGGCATCCATGCCGTGCCCGGCCGGAGCCACCACCAGATCGCTCTCCGCGGCCTCCAGCTCGGAGGCCACGAGCGGTCGGGCCGCCGCGACGATGTCCTCGCAGGCATGCACGAGGGCCGAGGCCGCCACCTGGGTCGAACGCGACCCGCCCGTGGTCTGCCCGCTGGCTACGACGTCGGTGTCGGCATCGACCATCGCGATCAGCGACGGATCGATGCCCAGCTCCCGGGCAACGAGCGCCGACCACGTGGTGAGATGTCCCTGCCCGTGGGAGGGGCTGGCGCAGCCGATGAGTACCGACCCATCGGCGCGGACCTGCACGAGGGCCGAGTCGCGGGGAGCACCCCGACCCGAGGTCTGCGCGTAATTGCCGATGCCGATACCGATCTGCCAGCGCGCCCCTGCGTCGCGACGCCGTTGCTGTTCGGCGCGCCATCCCGCGACGTCAGCGAGTTCGAGCGACCGTTGCATCGCTCGCTGCGGATCAGCACGATCGTAGACGACCGCCTCGAACCCGGGCCCCGACGCCGACACCAGAGGAAATTCGTCGGCCGAGGCCAGATTGCGCAGGCGGAGCTCGATGGGGTCCATCCCCAGTTCGGCTGCGGCCAGATCGAGGAGCCGTTCCCTGGCGTGGTTGGCCTCGGGCTGCCCGGCCCCTCGGTAGGCGCCAACCGGGGTGGTGTTGGTCAAGACCGCACGGGCCGAACAGCGGTACCGAGGGATCCGATACATGCCGGGGAACTGGCGACGAGCCGAGATCAACAGCAACGCCGAGAGGTGGGCAGAGGCGCCGGCGTCGGCAGTGACATCGACGTCCATCCCCGTGATGTGACCGGCTTCGTCGAAACCCACGCGGATGGCGGTGTGATAGCCCCGCCCCTGGGCCATGCCGGTGAGGTTCTCGTATCGGCCCTGCAGCCATCGAACCGGTCGACCCAGGCGACGGGCCAGATCGCACACCACGACGAACTCGGGGGAGATCGAACCTCTACCTCCGAACCCGCCGCCGACTGCAGGAGAGCGGACTCGAATCCGATGGGCGTCGATTCCCAGCTGAGGGGCCAACTGATCTCGTATTCCCTGGACGCCTTGACTCGTGCACCAGACGTCCAGTCCATCGCCGAGCGGTGTGGCCAGGATGCCATCGCACTCGAGCGGGGCCGACGCAACACGATTGTTGACGATGACGGCCTCCACGACATGGACCGCCTCGGGGCCGATCGGATCCGCTCCCCCATCGATGAGTTGGTACACGACATTGGTACCGCTCTCGGGGTAGAGCGGGGGTGCAGCGGCCGAGGTCAGAGGATCGAGGACCGAGTCCGACGTCTCGATCTCGACATCGACGAGATCGGCGGCGTCGGTGGCTGTGGCGACATCCCGGGCTACGACCACGGCGATCGCCTCACCCACGAACCGCACGCGATCTCGGGCCAGCGGCGGGCCGCACATCGAGGCCGGCAGATCGCCGAAGAGATGAAACGGACCGAGAGGCGACGTCTGGCCCGTCTCGACCGCAACGACTCCCGGATGGGCGGCCGCAGCCCGGGCGTCGACCTCGACGAGGCGACCGTTGGCCACGGGCGAGCGGACGAAGACTGCATGCAACGCGTCATCGGCACCGAGATCGGCGGTGAAGGCACGGTGACCGGTGACCAACGCCCGATCCTCGGCTCTTCCCGGCCCGGGGCCCGGTCGGGTGATCCCGATCTCGTCCACCTAGAGCTCGACGCCGAGGGCGGCGGCAAGAGCAGGAAAGTCGTCGACCACGAGGTCGTGGATGGGGTTGGGCTCGGGATCGGGCGGTCCTTCGGTTCCCCATTCCAGCGGACGCCTGACGAACGCAGTGGTGAAGCCTCTGGCCTTGGCAGCGTCGAGATCGAAGTTGTGGCAGGCCACCATACAGATCTCGGATGGCTCGAGCTGGAGGAAGTGGGCTACCCGGTCGTAGGCCTCGGGCAACACCTTGTACTTGCCGATCGCTTCGCACGAGAACACCGCATCCCACGACAGCCCGTTGCGGCGGGCCGTGTCCATGATGATGCGAAAGCTGAGAATGGTGAACGACGCACACAGGAACGAGCCTCGCAACCGGGGAAGCACGGCCGGGAAATCGGGCCAGCATTCGAAGTTGTGTGCTGCGGTGTAGGCGATGGCCTGACGCTCTTGGGCGGTGAATGCTTCCAGATCGTGTTCGGTGAGGAGTTCGTCGAGCGCGGATCGATGGGCATCGTCGAAGTTGATCGTCGGCGGCGAATGCTCCCCCAGGTTCACCACCCGACCCAACGATCGTCGTCGCAGTTCGTTGGCCATTGCCGACCAATCGCGGTCGACTCCATGGCTGGCCCCGGCCGCCGCCAACGCCGTCGTGAAACCCGTGTGCCAATCGAGGATGGTGCCGCCGGTGTCGAAGGTGAGGGCACGAACATTTTCGAAGGTCACAGCACGACCGTCTTGCCTGCATCGATGGAGCCGTCGTCGACGGAGTTGATCATCACCGGCTGCATCGTACGACGGCGGCCCTCCCACCGCCAGGAAGCGGCCGAAAGCCCGATTCGGTCGACGCCGGTCAGTCCCTGGGCTCTTCTCGAATGCGATTCTGCGGACCGCCCGACCACCATGCGTCCAGCCGAGAGCGATGGTGATCGGCCCTGAACTCCACCTTGACCCCGGGTGACTCGGGCTCGATGGAGACGTCGAAACCGGGATTGGGGGTGGCCCACAACACCTGCACCCCGGACGAGGAGAAGGAGATGGCTGCCGTCCCGCCGGTGAGCGAGAACGTCTGGGTCGTCGCGGCCTGGGTCGTCGGGGCCTGCGTGACGGGGGCCTGCGACACCGGAGGTCGAGGGGTCGTGGCGAGGGTTCCCGGCGACTGTGCACCCGGCGACTGTGCACCCGGCGACTGAAGGATCGTCGATGACATCGACTCGGGCATGCCATCGTCGCCTTGCCCGGCATTCGCTCCGGCCTGGTCGGTCCCGATCGGAAGGTTCGACTCCGTCGATGTCGAGACGGGGGCCTGCCCCGGGACCCCCGACCCATCTGCGGCCAGTGCCGAGGGCTGATCCACCACCTGATCGTCCACGACCGACACTCCGGCCCAGGCGACCCCGACTGCGGTCGTACTGGCAGCGACCCACATCACGAACATCAGGAACTTCTTCATCGGACTCAGTGTGGTCGGCCATCGCCGGATCTGCGTCAAGCACACCCTAAATGATCCCTAAGCGCGACCCAGGACCACACGGTCGGCCCATCCGTCGTTTAGGTTCAGGCCGTGGCATCCGTAGTGGTCGTTGAGGACGACCATCAGATCCGTGACCTGGTGGTGCGGGCACTGGCAGGCTCGGGACACGTCGTGTGGTCCGAGGCCACCGGGATGGCTGGGCTACAGAGTGTGATCGGCAACGCTCCCGATGTCGTGGTTCTCGACCTCGGCCTGCCCGATGTGGATGGCGGTGACGTGCTGAGGATGATCCGGGGGGTATCGCAGGTTCCGG
Source organism: uncultured Acidimicrobiia bacterium (assembly GCA_937890445.1). GTDB lineage: Bacteria > Actinomycetota > Acidimicrobiia > Acidimicrobiales > SZUA-35 > JAHECQ01. The sequence goes on from CALACD010000508.1 coordinate 32,571, forward strand.
TCATCATCGCCACTGCTCGCGATGACGACGACGAAATCGTACGTCTCCTCGATGCCGGCGCCGACGAATACGTGGTCAAGCCCTACTCGGGCGCCGAACTCGAGGCCCGGGTCCGAGCCCTCCTGCGACGCGCAGCCGCGACCGGCCCGTCGAATCGACTCACCGTCGGGCCCATGATCGTCGATCTTCGATCCCGGTCCGTGACCGTCGACGGAGCGCCGATCGATCTGAACCGCAAGGAATTCGACCTGCTGGCGTATCTTGCGACCCGATCGGGCGAAGTCGTCAGTCGTCAGGAGCTGTACGCCGAAGTGTGGCGCCAGCCCTACGGCGGCGCCGACAAGACGATCGACGTGCACCTCTCGTGGCTGCGCCGCAAGCTGGGTGAAACTGCAGCCGCCCCCCGTTTCCTGCACACGATTCGCGGGGTCGGCATCAAGCTCGTCTCGCCGGCATGAGACGGCAGCTCGTCACGGTGTTCGTGGCGATCTCGTTGATGGTGGCGATCGCGTTCGTGGTACCCCTCGGGTTCCTGGTGCGGAGCACTGCCGAGGACCGGGCCACCGACGGGGCCCGATCCGACGCGGCAGCCATCGTGCCCGCATTGGTCTCGGGCAGCTCGCGGGAGCAGATCGAATCGGCGGTCGGAGCCACCGCCAGCGGCCAGTCGGGTCGCATGACGGTGATGACCTCGACCGGCTGGATCATCGGTCCCGAGGTCGACATGTCGCCTCGTCTCGACGCCGCGTTGGACCGTGGGGTGTCCGCCATTGGTTCGGTCGAAGGAGGCATCGAGGTGGTCACCGCGGTAGCCAGTGGCCCCGGCGAACTTTCGGCGATCCGGGTTCTGGTCCCCGACGATGACCTCCGCCGCGGACAAGGTACGGCGTGGGCTGCATTGGCCGCCGTCGCCATCGCCCTCGTCGGACTGTCGGTGGTGGTTGCCGATCGGCTGGCCCGATCGATCGTTCGGCCGGCACAGGAGTTGGCGCGGGCCGCCCACCGACTGGGCGAAGGCGACCTGACCACGACCGTGGATCCCGATGGCCCGCCCGAGCTCGTCGAGCTCTCCGAGGCCTTCAACCGTCTGGGCGCCGAGGTCTCGACGATGCTCGAGCGGGAACGAGAACTCATTGCCGAATTGTCACATCGTCTCCGCACCCCGCTGACCAAGCTGCGCATGCGGGTCGATCAGGTGACCGAGACCGAGTTGGCCGATGAGCTGCGGACCGACGTGGCCGACGTGACCCAGGTGGTCAACGATCTGATCGCCGAGGCCCGGACGTCACTGAGCACTCGGGTACCGACCGAAGGCGACAGCGTCGATCCGAACCGGGGACCGCGGGACTCGCGGGAGTCGTGCGACGCTGTCGCCGTCGTGACCGACCGGGTCGAATTCTGGTCCGTGCTGGCCGAGGACACCGAACGGCCGTGGTCGTTCGAACGAAGGGCGCCGTCGTTGATCGTGCCTCTGTCGGCCTCCTCCTTGGCGGCGGCCATGGACGTGCTGATCGAGAACGTCTTCTCCCACACCGAGGATGCCGTCCGCTTCGTCGTCGGCATCGAAGACGTGGCCGGCGAGGCCTCGATCTGGGTCGGCGACGGAGGCCCCGGTCTCGACCCCGAGCGACTGGAACGTGGCGTCAGCGGAAGCGGATCGACCAGTCTGGGGCTCGACATCGCCCGTTCCACGGCCGAGAAGATCGGCGGCACGCTCCGCATCGGATCGAG